>JBAXFZ010000587.1:0-2182 GCA_037139685.1 Bacteroidota bacterium | reverse complement strand
GGTTCCGCCAGGACTGTTGCAAAATATCAGCCAATGAAGTTCGCTGCCATGGAAAACCTGTACGTTGGACAGCAGAATGCACCGCTCGCTGCAATCGGCATCCTGCAGAGAGACAAGGCCGAAGGCCAGCACAAGAAAGAGGATTTCCTGTTTAAGATTGAAATCCCAAACATGTTGTCGTACATGGCATTCCTGGATGCCAACGCATATGTACCCGGTATAAAGGATCTGGTGCACGGAAATCCGCAGCACAACATCCTGTCATATAAGGAACGCACTGAGAAAGGAAGGATTGCCATTTCCTCCCTGGCGGAATATAAAGAGGCCAAAAAAGCAGGGAATGACAGCCTCGCTGCCGCTGCTTTAACCCGTCTGGAGGCAAATTATACTCATTTCGGATACGGTTATTATGCAAATCGTGATGTTCATGAATTGGTGCCAAGCGTACCCACCTCCTTTTATTCCTTCAGGATCATGGTAGGATTGGGTTTCCATTTCCTGGCCTTGTTCATTGTAATCTTGTGGCTGACCCTGAAAAACAAAATTGAAACGAAACGGTTCATTTTGTATACTGCACTCTGGACAATTCCCCTGGCCTACACAGCTTCCATGCTGGGATGGATCGTTGCCGAAGTTGGCCGGCAGCCATGGGTAATCCAGGATATCCTGCCTACTATTGCGGCCGTTTCGCAGGTAAAAACATCCGCGGTACAAATAACTTTCTGGGTATTCGCATTTATTTTTACCGGTTTGCTGATTGCCGAGATTAAAATCATGACCACCCAGATCAGGAAGGGACCGCAGGCTGAAGATTCATCCGCTATTCGTTAATTGTAAAAACACTGAATTATGTTCGAAACATTCTCATCTATCACATTGCAGGAATACTGGTGGATCATCGTTTCACTGCTGGGAGCCATCCTGGTTTTCCTGATGTTTGTCCAGGGCGGCCAAACCCTTATCTATACACTTGGCAAAACCGAAGATGAACGGACCGTTTTGGTCAATCTACTCGGCAGGAAATGGGAATTCACCTTTACGACCCTCGTTACCTTTGGCGGTGCTTTTTTCGCCTCCTTTCCCCTCTTCTATTCTACCAGTTTCGGAGGTGCCTATTGGGTGTGGATGCTTATCCTGGTTGCGTTTGTCGTCCAGGCCGTTTCATACGAATACAGGTCGAAACCCAACAATTTCTTCGGGCACCGCACCTATGAGGTTTTGCTTTTTATCAACGGGTTATTAGGAACTGTATTAATAGGCACCGCTGTTGCCACATTTTTTACCGGTTCGGATTTCCTTGTAAACAAAATGAATTTAACAAACCTGTCCGGTGTGAAAATGCCAATCATTTCAGAATGGACTGGCCCTGCCTATGGTTTGGAAGCTGCATTGAACCTGCATAACCTGACGCTTGGATTAACAGTCTTCTTTCTGGCCAGGGTACTGGCACTGCTATATTTCATGAACCGTGTAAACAATGCCGCCATCATGGAAAGGGTAAAAAAACAGTTGCTTTTTAACGCAATTCCATTTGTGGTTTTCTTTCTTACTTTTACGATCTGGTTGCTGTTATCGTCTGGTTTTGCAGTGAATCCAGAGACCAAAATGGTATCCCTGGAACCGTATAAATATCTGCACAACCTGATCCAGATGCCGGTGGTAGCCGTCTTGTTCCTGCTGGGTGTGGCGATGGTGCTTATGGGCATTATCCGCCCGATCACCTGCTTTGTCAAATGCAGCACCAAAGGGATCTGGGCGGCCGGGATCGGTACGATCGTCACGGTATTCTCACTTTTGCTGCTTGCAGGTTTCAACAACACGGCATATTACCCTTCAACCCGTGATTTGCAAAGTTCCCTTACCATTCAAAACAGTTCGTCAAGCCATTACACCCTGGTAGCCATGAGTTATGTTTCGCTGCTGGTTCCATTTGTACTGGCCTATATCTTCTATGCCTGGCGGTCAATTGACAACAAAAAGATCGATATCGAGGAAATGAAAACTGAAACTCATATTTATTAAAAATTGATCTGATGATAACTGAAATTATATGGTTTTTTAGCTGGCCGTTACTGATCCTGGTTTCCTGGGTTGTTGTTGCAAATGTTGTTAAAAAGTTTGAAAAACAACTTTAAGGGAGCTTCAAAGGAATAGGTGATAAATCATCGTTGCACGAAGCAAA
>JBAXFZ010000586.1:0-2195 GCA_037139685.1 Bacteroidota bacterium | reverse complement strand
CCGGGTAGACCGGGACTGAGAGTGTATGGGCCGTGGTCGCCGTACAACCAAACGAATTGGTGTAGTTTACGCTCACCGATTGACTTCCCGGGGTATTCCAGGTCACGGTTACAGTACTGTCGGTGCTTGTTCCGCCATCAGTTACAGTTCCACCTGCAGATACCACCCAGAGATAATCGGTCATATCTTTCTGCGTTTTATAAACATTTCCTGCTGTATTCTGGCAGACTCCTGTCGGACCCGTTAAAGTGGGCACAGGCGCCGGGTTTACAGTAACATGGAATGTTGTGATAGAAGAAGGTGAACAACCATGGATGTCATGGTAAACCACCTGCACAACGGCAGGACCTGAGGCATTCCATGTCACACCGATGCTGTTGGTTCCCTGGCCGGTTGTTATGGTCCCCCGGTTTTCGGAAACATTCCAGGTATACCCGCTCATTCCTGCCTCTGTAGTGTAGATGTTGCCCGCTGAACCGGCACAAACTACATCCGGCCCGGAAATAGTGGCAACCGGGCTGTTATAGATATGAACGTCATAAACAGTCGGCTCTGCTGCAGCGCATCCATAGATGTTGTTGTAGCTTACACCCACAGTTTCATATCCGGCAGAATTCCATGTCACTGTTACAGTATGGTCGGTACTTGTGCCTCCTGCTGTTATCGTGCCGCCTGGTGAAACTGTCCACAAATAGTTTGACATTCCCTGGGCTGTAGTATACACGTGACCCGCTGATGGCCCGCAAATGGCACTGTCGCCGGTCAGATATGGCACCGGTAAGGCAGATGTGCCAATGGTACCGGATTCGGAAGCGGAAAGACCAGCATTGTCAGTTACCGTTACCGTATAGGTCCACGGACTGCCGGTAACTGTCTGGGCAAACGAATTGTTGCTCCATGCATACTGGTATGGAGGAGTGCCGTTCGACGGGTTGGCTGTCAGTGTACCGTTCGCCGCACCCGGGCATGCCGGTGTTGATGTGATGGAAAGGTTGATTCCGCCAATCTGGGTCGTTGCAACATCGTCGTCTGGGTTGAACTCAAGCACGCTGATATTCTCGATTCTCAGGATGAGGGTTGTAGAATTGTCAACCACCAGCCATGGCATCGAAATATTGATACTGTCGTGTTGTGGCAGGGAAATAGGCAGGCCGCCGATCGGTATTGTATCCCCGTTGTTGTTCAGGTAATAGAATCTGGCGTTTGCCGTGCAGGCTACATCACCGTTATTGCCTATCCGGGCTATCAGGTTGATGTATTCACCTGTGTTCGGATTGGATTTTGACACGGAGAATATCTGCGGGTAAGGGTTGGCCGCCTGGCCCACGATAATGGCCCGGGTCGCTTCGTCGTTGTTGTAGTTGGTTTCAGAAATGGTGTATCCGTAATTGATGATCGCGCGGATTATATGCGCTCCCGGGATCGGGCTAGCCCACTTGGTCGGGATGGCAATGGAGTTGTGATCCCCGGTTGCCAGGCCCGGAACCGGGTAGATGTCATCAAGGAATACCTCGTCAACCATAACATGCAGGTGCATCTGGTCAGGCACGTTGTAATTGCCAATGTTCTCATACGAAACGATGAGGGAGACCGAATCGCCGACACCCGGGTTCAGATCCGAAGGATTGATGAACTGCGACAGTTCACGCATGTCAGCCCCGTCGTTTACATTCACATGTACGATCAGCACATTGTTGAGATCGTTGCATTCAGGGTATTCGAAGTATGGATCGACGGTCATCCTGAAGGTGTACATCCCGGGTGTGAAGAAGGTATAGGGCGACGGTAAGGATGGGCCCCACGGGCACCAGCAGTTCTTGATGGCATTGTGCATGGTGGCATCGCCCAGGTCAACCCAGACGGCGCTTCCCGGCACCTGTACCTCGAATTTGATCTTTACCGGGTCGGCATCATAGAGGTGTGACACAGCAACCGCCACGCCCAGTACGGTAGACTGGCCAACGAGGTAGGTCCTGTCCCAGAAGTCGGTACCGCACGAATGTACGGGCTGGAATTCATGACACATGTTGTCGGTTGCGGAGTTGTCATCGGCGGTATTGTTCCATTCGTCGATGGTATTGCTCGGATCAGCATAAGCGGTGAGGAGGGTTCCAACCGGGGGTAATGCGGTCGTCCACGACACATCCACTGTCGCACCGGCAGCAAGAGGGCCGGGCACTGATACCACGACAGGG
>JBAXFZ010000585.1:0-2202 GCA_037139685.1 Bacteroidota bacterium | reverse complement strand
AAGAGTCCGTATTCCCCGTCGTAATCATAATAGGAAAGTGTATCAGCCCCCGAAACGTAGGCAATCCCTGCCCCGTCACGGTAGATGTAATACCCCTTGATTCCTGCCGGAGTGACTCCCCCGGGTGCCTGGGGTTTTTGCCACACCAGGTAAGCAGAGCATTCTATGCCCGTTGCAGTGAGATTGAGCGGGGAATAAAGGGTGTAAAGCGGGTTGCCGGGTGGCGCTGCATGGCCCGCAACGGGCATGCCAACGCCGGCCAATACTGCCAGGAACAGCAGGGTGGCAAGATTTTTGTTCAGGTTCATGACGTTATATTTTTATATGAATAAAGAGGGGATGGAAATTGTGTAGTAAAGATAGGGTAATGCTAAACCAAAAGCAATAGGGGTGTTAAATAATTAACACGATGAGATTCACAGCCCTGAAAGGGTTTTTTACCCTGCCAGGGTGGGAAAATTCAATCCCGGTCACCTTTGCTGTAAAGGTTTTGCTTTTTCAACCGGCCATTGGATGGGGGCTGCATCAGCCGGTAGATCACCTCCTGCTCCGACACCCTGTAAAGCCTTTCGGGCTCCGTGCGAATCGCTTCAAGGTAGGACTGGAGCCTGAAAAAAGGGATAAAGTGCACGGTAGTGGGACCGATCTGAAGTTCCCCGGAATAGGACAGGTTGATCACCCAGCCATCGGTTGGATTGTAATGGTCGATGAAACTGCGCAGCGACCGGGTGATTTCCGGCTTTTTCAAAGAAGAATATTTAACCTCAACCGGCAATGGGTTTTCATAGCGGTCAATCACAAAATCGACCTCTGCCTTATTGATGGTACGCCAGAAATGCAGGTCGTATATATGGCGCTGAAGCGTATCGAGCAGCAAAGTGGCCACCAGGTTCTGGAAAACAAAACCATAATCGCGGTGATTGTGTACATTGCCAAACATCCTGATGGCAAAATTCCGCATACCATGATCAACAAAATATACAACCGGCGATTTTGTGATCTCCTTTACCTTGTTGCCATGAAGCGGGGGGATCATCTTCAGAAAATAGGTACGGTCGGCATACCACAGGTATTTTTGAATGGTTGGCAGTGCCGCACGCGTTTCGTTCGAAAGCATCGAAAGATTGATCATCCCGCCGGTCTGGGCGGCAAGCAGGCATATCATACGGCCATAGACTTCAGGACCATGGCCCTTCAGCAGCAAATCAATGTCGCGGGTCATATACGACTGGTAAATCTCGTTGATCACATCCATCTTTTCATGGAGCGTGGAGGCCGTGATCACCCGCGGATACCCGCCGAAATTGAGATATTCGTTGAGTAATGCCAGCCCCCCTTCGAAATCATGCATCAGGTATGAACCAAGATTGCCTGAATGGGTATATCCCGTGCGGAAATCGGCAAATTCAAAGAAACTGACCGGCATGACTTCAAACATCCGTTTCCGGCCCGCCATCGATTCCTGGATACTGGCCCGGAGCTCCATCGACCCTGAGCTGGAAAGAATGAATTTCACCGGAAGATTCATATCGTACAAACCCTTCATAAAAAGGCCGGCATTTTCCTTCAGCTGGATTTCATCAATGAAGACAAAAATCTTTGAATTGCCCGCTTCCTGGCGGATTTTATCGATAAGAGATGCCTGGCTGGCAACCACCTTCACATCGGCTTCGTTGTCAAGATGCAGGAAAATCGTGGGTTTTCCGTCAGCCCTGAGTTTTTCAGCCATCTGGTGCATCAGCGTGGTTTTGCCCACCTGGCGAGGACCGGTAATCAGGGTGATTTCAGCCATCTGCAGGTGGTCCAGTAATTCAGGAAGAATTTGGCGGCGAATCATGGTTATTTATTTTTTATATGATAATAACCACAAATATACAAATTTATTTGGTAAATTTACAATGATCCATACATTTTTTTCATTGCATCATTGACCAGTAACCTGGCAACTTTACGGGGAATGAGGTTTCTCAGGAAGAAATACTGTAATCGGTTTGTCAGGCCGGGGATACAAATTATCTTTTTACCCAGCCTGCTCATCGCATAACCGGCAACCTCTATGGGCTCCATGAAGGGTGGCTTCATTTTGGCAAAGCTTGGGTTGCTTTTCCGGTATGTCGGCGTTGAAACAGTACCTGCACAGCAAACAGAGATATCGATGCCGTCGTTCTTCAGTTCGTCGTGGAGAGCCTCTGCGAGCCGGAT
>JBAXFZ010000584.1:0-2207 GCA_037139685.1 Bacteroidota bacterium | reverse complement strand
GGCACAGCCGTTCGGACTTTATGTCAACACCTACGGCACTGCAACGGTTAAGGATAAAACAGGGAATCTCCTTACCTATGGTGTGATTTCCGGGAAGATCAGCAAGATATTTGACATGCGCCCCTACTCCATCGTTGAGCGCTTCGGCCTCAAAAATCCCATCTACCAGCCTACCGCCTCCTACGGCCATTTCGGTCGCGATTATTACACCCGTGAGGTCGAGGTATTTTACCCGGTAAAAGGGGTAAAACCGACGAAGGTCAACGGAATCGGGAAAGAGGTTTACATGAAGGAGGTCGATTTCTTTGGATGGGAGAAGCTCGATTTCGTGGAAAAAGTTAAAAAAGAGTTTGGACTCTGATCTTGCATAACCTGAAGGTTTTTCGATTTCTCCTTGTACCAATATTGGTCCTGTGCGCCCTGGCGGGTTATTCACAGATCAAGCTGCAGCGTTACACCACTGCAACCGATACCTTTTACTGGAAGCGTTACACCCATCTTGCAAAGCCTCAAAAGCTGGGTCTGCGCCAGTTTACGGCATCCAATCCCGGGAAAACCATTGAATCCTTTCTTGCCAGGAACCTGAGCCAGTTCCCCCAGTTCACCAATGATTCGCTGCCCGGGTACACTGTTGAAAAGCTTAAAAAATGCCTCTACCCCATCGACATCAACGGGGATAACGTGCCCGACATCGTCTTCAGCGGCTACGGCGGCGGCGGGTCTGACATGGTCAGGATCTACCTGAACCGGAAGGATACATTCGCCCTGGTGTTTGAAGACTACCAGTATTTCACCTCATTCAAAAAAAAGGCGGGCAAACTGGTTGAACTGCAAACCGGCGACGTGGGGAACGGCGGGAACTATCTCTGTTTCACGCGCGATTACCGGGTAACCGGGGATAACAGCGAACCCGTGTTCATCAAAGTAAAACAACACGTTGTTTATCAGTACACCGAAGACCCGATCAGGTACTATGCTTCACCCATCCCGTTCACGGCGCGTGCCGACACCATGTTGTTACGCGCATCTGCGGCGGTATTGAATGAGCCCTTCCTTCCCGGCCTGGAAACCTTTGGGAACATAGTGGCCAAATACCGGAGCAAAACCAGGGGGATCGTACTTGCAACCAAATCTTACGGAAAGGGTAACGATTGGTACTTTGTGGAGGTGTCGCCCGGATCGATGCCTTCAGCATCAATTCTTTATGATCTGGACAAAATGCCCTCCTTTATCCGGGGCTGGGTTTCGGGGCAATCGATCTACCTTGATCTGAAATAGAGGAGGGTCAACCCAGCTTACTGATACGCTCCAGCCTGCCGGTATCAAGGATCACGATTTTTTTCCCGATGACCTGGATAATACCCTCACGGTGAAATTTCGAGAGGGTATGGATCACGTTTTCGGTGGAACATCCGGCAAATTCAGCAATTTCTTTCCGTGACAGCGAAAGAGTGAAGGTTGTATCAAGGTAAACAGAACGGGACAGGTAAAGCACGATATCGGCAATCCGGCCATTTACCTGTTTGTGGGCAAGGCTTATAAAATTCAGGATCGAAGCCTTGAACATCATCGCCATCATCTCCATAAGTTTCAGGGTAAACATGCTGTTCGTCCGGGCAATCTCAAGAAGTGTCCCGATGTCGATAAGGCACACCTCGCATTCCTCGATTGCCTGCAGCGAGTATAAATTCAGACCGTTATTGAGGGCATCCGCCCCCCCGAGCATGGCAGGCGACCGGGTGATGGTAAGGATCAGCCCCTTGCCCGACTCATCCTGCATGCTGATTTTTACTATCCCTGATTGCAGGAAAACAAGATGTGCCGATTTCGCCCCCTGCCTGAGAATTTCCTCCCCTTTTGCAAAATGGACCCTCAATGAACTTTGCTGGAGTTTCTGAAATTCCCCGGGATTAACATACTGGCAGCTCAATGCCTTGAAGAGGCATTTATTGCAATCGGACTGATCTTTATGTTGGAGGTTGTACAATAAACCGGGTATGAAATTAGAAACAACTGCCATTCGCAGGCTTCTGGTTACCCTGCCGGCAAACCAGGATTAAGATGAAATTGCCCTGAAAAAAGGAAGCTGCCTGGAAATTGATGATTTCGAGACAGCTTCAGAATTAAGAATAAAGAAAATATCAATGCTTTACAACCAGTTTTTTAGTCTGGCTGATTTTCCCGTCCACCATGAGTGAATAGAAATA
>JBAXFZ010000583.1:0-2208 GCA_037139685.1 Bacteroidota bacterium | reverse complement strand
GACTGTTATCCTGGCCAAGCGAAATCATGAAGAAAAGACAAAATCCTGCTGATAACGAGAGCTTTTGAATAATTTTCATTCGTCACTTTTTTTCAAGTTTCTCAAGCATCTCCCTGGATTTGGCATAATGAGGATTGAGTTCAAGCGATTTCCTGTAACCGGCAATCGCTGAATCTTTTTGCCCGTTATTCAGATATGCTTCACCAAGCATTGCATAGGCATATTCCGATCTGGGATATTCGAGCGTATACAGAAGACACATGTCAATGGCCTCCTTCATGTTGCTTTTCGCCAGGTATTCGTATGCCAGTTGGTGTATCTCCTTTTTCTCAAAGATAACAATGCCGGGAACTGCCTCAAGTGTAGCCCGGCAATATTTGACCGCCGCACCAACTCCTTCGGATTTCAAGATGGCTTTGAATTTTAAATTATAGATGAATTTTAAAACCGCTGCATTAAAGGCATCCGGCTGTTCCAGCGGCACAAGATGACCGGCCTTGCTGATAATTACTCTCCTGGAATCGGGAATTCCCATCTCAATAACACCCGAATGTGCGTGTACATCAGGAATGTCATATTCTCCGACAATGATCAATGCCGGGACATTGATTTCGGAAAGGAACCGGGCAGCAGCTCTCTCCGCAGGTTTTGAGAATCGCTGCAGGTCAAAATTTACATTCTGGGGATTTGCCTCAAGCAATTTCAAATATTTTTCTTTTGCTTTCGTGTTTTCTGAGAAGATTGTGTAGGGATCTTCTATCCCAAAGTAATGAATTAATTTCACGGGGTCACCAGAGGGATCGTAATCAGCATAGTTAAAGTGACCGCCCCGTGTGATAAAATGGCTGGAATAGCCATATCCGCCTACAACTGCCCCCACCAGGACAAGTGCTGCCACCTTCTCAGGATATTTCAGCGTGAAATCGATTGCCAGGCCGCCGCCCGCGGACATCCCGAAAACAGTGGCCTTGTCGATTTTCAACTGAAGAAACAGCTGGTTCATATCTTCTATATTTGAAAACGGTGCTTTCGGAGCCGACGATTTGCCATAGCCTCTCCGGTCGTACCTCACAACCCGGTAATCCTTTGCCAGCAGAGGAAACTGCGCGTCCCAAACCTCGTTGTGCAACATCCCGTCATGCAGCAGTACAATGCACTCCCCGGCACCGGCTGCTTCATAGTATATTTTTCCACCATCTACGTCAATGTATCCTGAACTGGCACTGGTTAACGGGTTGCCGGCAGGTTGCTGCGCCAGGAGGCTTAATGTCGGGAATAGGATTAATAATAATCCTGCTATTTGTTTTTTCATACGCTCATTTTTTTCAGGACATATGGAATATTAACAATTCATTATCTCCCCATGATGTCTGTGTCAGGTCACTGTTTCTCCGGTTTATCGCCGCTCTGTTTTCACAATCGCCATTTTCATTTTAACTGGGAAAAATAAAAAAAAATCCACCCCCTGCATCCATAAGATGGCGGATGAAACTGGTTTTGGCAAGATAACAAACACCGGCAGGTTATTCATATATATAATTGATTGTCAGAGATTAGCCAGTTGTTTATAATCATACACAAGCAATGCATCCCCATGCCTGATAAATAACCTTCCCCCGGCCAGGAGCGGATGGGAAAAATGCTCCCGGGTCCCCTTGTTTATTTTAAATGATCTGACCAGCTTCAATTTGCCCCGGCTGAGAGTGACAAGCCCGACGTTACCGGTATGGCTGTAAATCACCAGATCTTCACCCGCCTGAACAATGGATCCTGTCGGAAAGGGCAGGGAATCGGCATTTTTCCCGGTCAGGGCATCAACACCCAGCCATAACCGCTTGCTTTCTGAAGATCCGTAAAGGAAATTGCCGACCATTGCATACCCGCCAAAGTAGGTGTTGAAATCATCATTGACCCAGATTTTACTGACCTGTGTGCCGTCGTGCGATATTTCAAATTTAGCAGCCCCATTGCCTCCTCCGGAAACTATATATAAAAAACCTTCCGAATATATGGGACTGTTACATGGGGGGTCACCTTTTAACGATAATTTATAGCTCCATAATAACTCCCCGGTTTCCGCATCCAGTCCAACCATGGCCAGCTCCGAAAAAGCAACAAGCAGGTTGCGCTGATGGTGACGGATAAACAGGGGGGCTGTGTAGCCGGGAGTTTCTCCATCACCTGCAGATTTCCATATGAATTTCCCGG
>JBAXFZ010000582.1:0-2225 GCA_037139685.1 Bacteroidota bacterium | reverse complement strand
AAACCCCACCGAACCCAAAAATACCGCCATGATCAGCATGATGGTGCGCAGTTTACGGTTGCTGAAGAAATAAATCCCCCCGGCCATTATCAGCAAAACAACCACCAGGAGGAGTTTGGGCAGTACCAGTGCCAGGATTCCCAGCAAAGGGAGTACAATAAAAGCCAGCGGGATGAACCCGGTAAGTCCGGCACGGTAAAGAACAATGACCAGTGCCAGGAAGACGATGGCTGAACCGGTATCATGCTGCAGCAGCACAATTACCGCAGGAACGAGGATGATGGCTGAGGCAACAACCAGGCTGCGGAATTTGGCAATGCTTACATCAAGGGTGCCCAGGTACTTTGCAAGTGCCAGCACTGTTGCCATCTTTGCGAATTCTGCCGGCTGAATGCCGAATCCTCCAATGGCAAACCATCCTTTTGAACCGGCCACCTCACGACCCGAAAAGATCACAATGATCAGCATGAACAGGAAAAACCCGTAGATGAACCAGGCAAACTGCGAAAAAAACTTGGGGTCGATGATCAGGATCCCGAGGGCAAGCAGGATGGCCGCGATGATGAAGATCATCTGCTTGCCGTATTTCTGCGTCAGGTCAACGATGTGGTTGTGTGTTTCGTTGTACACCGCAGCATAGATGTTCAGCCAGCCGATGAAAACCAGCGCCAGGTAGAGTCCAACCACCACCCAGTCAATCCGGTAAAATATTCCCTTGTCCTCTCTCACTTTCAGGTTGTTTTCCGTTTATCAGGTTTCCATTGATCATGCGATCCTCCAGATCTTTACGCCTGACTTTCCGGTTCAGGTATTTTTCAATCATCAAACTGGCGATCGGGGCAGCCCATGCAGCACCGTAGCCTGCATTTTCAACGACCACCGCGATGGCAATATTTGTGTTTTGAACAGGAGCAAAAGCGATGAAGATCGAATGGTTTTTTCCGTGCGGATTTTGCGCGGTGCCGGTCTTCCCGCACATCGTAATGCTATCGATCTTCGCTATGGTGCCGGTACCCCCGGTTACCACGTCGGCCATTCCCTCAATCACAACATCAAAGTACTTTTGATCAACCAGCACCTTGTGTTTTGTGTTGTAAGCCACGTTCATGCTGTCTTTTCGGCCGATGGCCCTGATCACATGCGGGGTATAGTACCATCCGCGGTTTGAAATAAGCGCAGCCTGGTTAGCCAGCTGCATGGGGGTGATGCCAATTTCCCCCTGGCCGATGGCCAGTGAAATAATGGTCATCGAACGCCATCTGTTGACACCATGATAACGATCGTAATATGCAGGGGTGGGGATGTTCCCGTTGAGTTCTCCCGGGATGTCGATGCCAAGTTTTTTCCCGAACCCGAAGCTCATCACCTCTTTTCGCCAGCTTTCATAAGCCTGGCGGGTGTTTAAATAAGATTTTTTATCGATGATCGATTTAAAAACCCGGCAAAAATACGAGTTGCATGAAATCTGGATTGCTCCGATCAGGTCAAGCGGCGAAGGATGCGAATGACACCCCACCTTCTTGCCGTTGCCAAGCGGAAATCCCCCCGGGCAGCCGTATCGTGTGTCGGGGAAAAGCACCCCTTCCTGCTGTCCCACCAGCGCATCCACCAGTTTGAACGTTGACCCGGGGGGATACATGGCCATCAGCGCGCGGTTGAACAAAGGTACATATACGGTATCCTGCAACAGTTTCGTGTAATTCTTCTTTCTGATATTTCCTGCGAGCATGTTTGGATCGTAGGAAGGACTGGACACCACACACAAGATCTCGCCTGTTTTCGGCTCAATGGCGACGATGCTTCCCTTTTTGTTGGTCATCAGCAACTCACCATATTCCTGCAGTTCGGCATCCAGGGAGGAGTATAAATCAGTACCAGCGACCGAGGTCGTGTCGTACCGTCCTTCACGGAAACTTCCCTTGTCGCGGTTCAGCACATCGAACACACGAATTTTCATCCCTTTCTTGCCCCGCAGGATGTCCTCATAAGATTTCTCGATGCCACTGATTCCGATATAGTCGCCCGACCGGTAATAAGTATTTTTTTCAATCACATCGGGGCCTGCCTCGCCGATGTATCCGAAGGTGTGTGCCGCAACTTTGTAAGTGTATTTCCGAAGTGTGCGGGGCTGAACATAAAATCCGGGGAACAGGAAGAGCTTTTCTTCGAGGAACCCATAGCTGTCGCGGGTAATCTGGGCTTCAAAGATGGAGGGACGGTAAGGC
>JBAXFZ010000581.1:0-2234 GCA_037139685.1 Bacteroidota bacterium | reverse complement strand
CAGTACAAGATCTATCTTATCGAAGAGATAACTGTTACCGGGTTTCAGAAGTTCCTGCATTAGCAGCAAAACTCCTTCCTTTCCCGACTGTTCATTTCCATGCTGCTGGGCAAAGATGAGCACTTTTATTTTCGATTGATCCTGCCCGAATGCTGAGGAAGAAAACCTGACGGCATAGAGGTTGCGGCCTTTCACCGATTGCCCGGCTATTTCCACTTTAACCATTCCTGCCTGCTTCTCCAGCTGCAGGACATAGGAAGAGATCTCATCGCAGGTTGTCAGCTTTTTAAAATTGTTCTTCTGTGGAGGGGCAATGGGGTTCTGTGTGAAAACCTGTGCAGCAATAAACTGCAGGACCGCTACCAGAACAAGAATCTTTTTCATTTGATTAAAATAGGATTCAGCTGATGGCTAAAATATTAAAAAAATCCAGAAGGAATACAATAATCACTTTCTTTATTTCAATATTTTTGCTAATCGGACTTTAACCGTATAGCAAATTCTCCATGCAATAATAAAGTCCATATTCCTTTTTCTGCAGTCAAAAAATGCTACGCGATGAAATACCCGGAAGTCAGGAATTACATTAACGGGAAGTTCGTTCCCTCCAGGACCACCAGATACCAGGATGTTGTATCTCCCATCGATGGAACCCTGCTTTCAAGAGTGCCTCTCTCTGATAAAGGGGATCTGGATGAAGCGGTATCGAAAGCACAGGAAGCTTTTGCAAAATGGTCAGGGATTCCGGTAAAAGAGCGTGTCCAGGTATTCTACCGGTATAAGTTACTGCTTGAAGAAAACATGACCGCCTTATCACAACTTATCTGCGAGGAGAACGGGAAAACTTTCGATGAAGCAAAAGCCGAGATCGAAAAGAGCATTGAACTGACTGAATTCGCTTGTTCCCTTCCGCAAATAACCGGTGGCGAGATCCTGGAAGTCAGCAAGGGAGTGGAATGCCGTTCGGAAATCTGCCCGGTGGGTGTTGTTGCCAGCATCGTCCCCTTCAATTTTCCGAGCATGGTTCCCCACTGGACCATCCCCAATGCCATTGCCCTGGGAAATACCATGATCCTGAAACCCTCTGAAGTTGTGCCCCTGAGCGCCATGAGAATTGCCGCGTTGCTTGAAGAAGCCGGGTTACCTGCCGGCGTGTTAAATATTGTGAATGGTGACAGAAGCATGGTGGAGGCCATATGCGATCATCCCGGGATTGATACCGTCTCCTTTGTCGGGTCAACCAAAGTAGCCAAAATCGTGTATGCCAGGTCAGCCGGTAATTTTAAAAAGGTCCTGGCATTGGGAGGCGCCAAAAATCACCTCATCTTACTGCCCGATGCCAACCCCGCGATGACTGCTGCAAACATCGCCGCCTCAATGTCGGGGTGCGCCGGACAGCGTTGCATGGCTGCCTCGGTGCTGCTGGCCGTTGGCGATTGTGATGCAATCATTGACCTTGTTTGCGGGGAAGCAAAAAAGATCATCCCGGGTCTGAACCTGGGACCGGTGATTTCCAAAGAAGCAAAAGACCGGATCGAAAACTATATATCTGAAGCCGAAGAACAGGGAGCAAGGATTCTTGTTGATGGCAGAAATATTATCGTACCCGGAAACGAAAATGGATTTTATGTCGGACCAACTGTCATTGACCAGGTTTCCCCCGGAATGCGTGTGGCCGGCGAAGAGATTTTCGGACCGGTCATATCCGTCATCAGGGTCAATACGCTTGAAGAAGCCCTGGCCATCGAAAATTCAAACCCATACGGGAATGCAGCTGCCGTCTTCACCCAAAGCGGGGGGACGGCAAAGTATGTGGCAGACCATGCCAGTGCCGGCATGATCGGCGTGAACATCGGCGTACCGGTTCCCAGGGAGCCTTTCTCCTTTGGTGGCTGGAATGAATCAAAATTCGGGGTGGGTGATCTTACCGGGAAAAGTTCCGTTCATTTCTGGACTAAACTTAAAAAAACAACCACAAAATGGAATCCCGAAGCAAAAACAAACTGGATGAGTTAAAACGAAATATGATAAAAATCGATGCCATGCAAGAAGAATTAATATCTCAGCAGGAAAAGGAACTCATTGTGAAAAACAACTTTGATTATACGTTGTTCTCATGGTCAAAACAGGCAGGTCTTAACCCGATCAATGTTCACCATGCCAAAGGTGTTCACCTTTATGATTTCGATGGAAAAAAGTATCTTGATTTTTCATCGCAGCTGATGAATGTCAAT
>JBAXFZ010000580.1:0-2238 GCA_037139685.1 Bacteroidota bacterium | reverse complement strand
GAAGTTAAGTTTACCCTTGTTGACTCAATCGGGAAAAAGATCAGGGTGGTGGAGGCCATCGCCGGGGAACTCGGACTCAAGAATGTTTGTGCCGTGAACAGCCGTTTTGAGTCGGTTGACCGGAAATTCGACTTCATTACAGGCAGGGCGGTTTCAAACCTCCCCCTTTTCCTGTCGATGGTGGCCCCCTGCGTGAAGAAACAGGGTTTCAACAAGCTTGCAAACGGGATCCTGTACCTCACAGGCGGCGAGATCGGGGCTGAAATCGAAAAACTGCCCGGAAAAAGAGTAACCTATAATTTATCGGATCATTTTACCACCGATTATTTCACCACCAAGAAACTGCTCCATCTTTATAACTTTTTATAAGTATTATAACTGATTTTCTGTTAATTAACCTCCACCGCACCCTGACATTATAAATAGTCCTTGGACATATCGCCGGATTTTCTTTATTTAGCTGACTTATTCACTGGAATCAATTAACCAATTAAACTACGTATTTATGGCCGAACAGAAAAAATTCATTCCTTTCGTCTCTGCTGAGACAAATATGAAAGAATTTACTCTCCGGGCGTTGATCATTGGTCTGTTTTTTGCCGTCATTTTAGGCGCTGCCAATGCTTACCTCGGACTAAAAGCCGGTATGACCATCGCTGCAACCTACCCAGCCGCCGTGCTTGGGATGGCAATCCTGCGCATCATGAAGGGGTCTATCCTGGAAGAAAACTTTACCCGTACCGTTGGTTCCATCGGGGAATCAGTTGCAGCAGGCGCAATCTTCACCCTGCCTGCATTTTTCGTATCAGGAATCTGGTCCGAATTTTTTACTGTTGGCCATTACATCACCTCCTCGCTTATCCTCATGGCCGGGGGCGTACTCGGAATCATGTTTGTAGCACTTCTTCGCCGCGTGATGGTTGAAGATGCAGAACTTCCTTTTCCAGAATCTGTTGCTGCCGCAGAAATTCATAAGGCAGGCCAGGGCGGTTCAGGCGGATCAAAATTCCTCTTCTGGTCGATGGGACTCGGAGGGTTGATCAAGATACTCGGCGAACTCCAGCTGTTCCAGTATCTCTGGGAAAAATTCGTGGTTTTCGGAAAGCAGACGATTTCAGGCACTGTATTCACCGGCCAGGGCGGCATGCTGCTCAGCTCCCCCGGCGTCAGCCCCGCATACATGGGTGTTGGTTATATCATCGGCCCCCGTCTTGGTGCCCTTAACTTCAGTGGCGGAATCCTTGCCTGGGGCTTAATGGCTCCCATGATCATGTATTTCCTGATGCCCAGCATCAATTTCCAGGATTGGGCCGCCTTCCTCATGCACAAAGACGCTACGCTCACTCTCGACACTGCGATGGCAAAGGTTACCAACCCGATGTACCAGATCAACCAGATCTGGAAATACATCATCCGGCCGATCGCAATTGGCGGAATGCTTGTCAGCGCTGCATTTACTCTTTTTAAAATGCGTAAAAGCCTCTCAACCGGCATCGCCCGTTCGGTGAGAGATGTCAAGAAAGCAGCTTCCGGAGTGGAAACCAATGTACCAAGAAATGAAAAAGATATCAGCTTCAGCTGGATCATGGTAGGTATTGGTGCCGTTGCCTTACTCACCTTCTGCATCACCTATTTCATCTTCGAAACCAACATCCTCATTGCTGTGGTTGCCTCCACGGTTATGATCATCCTTGCATTCTTCTTTGCATCCGTATCAGGCTACCTGGTCGGGATCATGGGATCGTCGAACAACCCGATCAGCGGGCTCACCCTCACGGCTCTTGTTGTAACAGCCCTGATCCTTGTGGCGCTCGGTGTGCAGGGAGATGCCGGTGTTGCCACCGTACTCGGCGTTGCAGCCATCGTCTGCGTTTCGGCGGCTGTTGCCGGCGAGATGCTCCAGGACCTTAAAGCAGGCCATATCCTCGGCGGTACTCCATGGCGCATGCAGATCGGCGACATCCTGGGAGTTATCCTCGCAGGCGCGGTTATGTTCGTCGTACTGGCCTTCCTGAACGACGGAGACATCGCCAGCGGGAAAAACCTGGGTTACCAGGGCGGTTTTGGCAGTAAAAACCTTTCAGCGCCCCAGGCAAGTTTAATGGCCATCCTTTCGCGCGGTATCGTGCAGGGACAGATGGCATGGCCGCTCATCATCGCGGGAATGCTCATGGGCGTTGCCTTTATCCTGATGCAGGTTAAAAGCCCGATGCTCGTCAGCGTCGGGATGTACCTCCC
>JBAXFZ010000579.1:0-2247 GCA_037139685.1 Bacteroidota bacterium | reverse complement strand
CACCAAGTGTTAGCCCGGAACGGTGCTCGTCGAAGGGTCTGCATCCCCCTTTATCAAGAATCATGAGTGTGTTGAACCCGTTCAGGGTGAATCGGGTTACCGAATCGGTGCCTCCTGCGATTACCCGGTCGAGCTGCCCGGTTTTGATCAGGTTCGCACCCAGCATGATGGCATTTACAGATGAAGAGCAGGCCGTGCTGATGGTGGTTATAAAACCGCGGACCCCGAGCAGGGCGGCGATCCTTTCGGTGCTGTCGCCGCAGTCGTGGTTTATGATATCGGAAAGGCGCCCTTTTGAAGGATTATCAAGGAATTCCGCAAAAAATTCTTCACTTCTGCCCATCCCGCCAACGGTGGTGGCCGAAATCAGGCCTGTCCTGTATTGGTTTATATCACCTATCCCGGCAGAATCAACGGCCTCCATGGCCGCTTTCATACCCAGGAGCGTGGTCCGCGTAAGATCCTTGCGGCCGGAATTCCCGGTTGCCTCGAGTAGTTCAGCTAAACTCATCTTCACTTCGGCCATCGGGATCAGCCCCCTATGAATCGTATCCAGGAGTTTGATTTCCCCGATCCCTGACCTGGAGGCCATTAACGATCGGAGGGTTTCGGCAGCATTGTTGCCGATTGCACAGACAATCCCTATTCCGGTTATACAAACCCTATTTGACATGTTACCCTGTTTCAATTCATCCGCAAAATTAGAAGATTATATCAATTGATCACTTATTGAAAAGCCGGTGATATATGCCTTTTTGCGACCAGGACCAGGTCATTGCCTGCTGATGAGCATGAAAGAATGATTTGTATTGTTGAGTTGATTGTATATAAGGATGTTTTTAAGTCCTGGCGGGACAACCTGGTTAAAACGCAAAATCCCTGGATAAACCTGGTTTTTCAGGATGCAGGCTGCAGCCCAGAGTCCGAACCCCGTTGCGGTATGGTACTCCCCGCAAAGATGTTTAAACCATGCCTGGGCCCTGCCCGGGAAGAGCTCTCCGGCAAACTTCTTATATACCGGATCGTGCATGCAATCGCCGTTTAACCCGAGCATTAGCAGGTCGATATCACCGGCTGAAAGATCATTTTTTTCCAGGAAATCGTTTATCTCCCTGTCTGGCTGAAATGATCCGCCGATATTGATACAGGTCTTTACATCTTGCAAAACGGCATAGGTTGAAGCCGATTTTTCAGCACCCAGCACAAAAAAAGCTGCGCCCTCCCCGGCAAGGGCACCCGGAGTGTTGTATTCCAGGATCTTCAGGTTATTTGAAGGCGACATCTTCCATTGCCCAATGCGTCGCGTGATCTGCAGGTGATTCAGGGTCATCTCATCGATCGCCCCGGCCAGGACCTCCGATGCCGTATGTTCCTCAATCTGCATGAGACCGTCGATCAGCGCGCTTTCGAATGAAAAGGTACGGTGAACATACGTTGAATTGTAATTATGGCATTGCAGCTGGATAGCTATCTGGGAACTGATTGTATTGTATGTTGATTGAATGAAGGGTGTCGGATTCATGAACCGCTCCTCATGGGTAATCTCACCAAGGATTTTTTCAGTATCCCTGACATTTCCCAGGCCGGTTCCTGTAATGATGGCACCCGGCATCCGGCATCCGGCATCATTAATGGCAATTTTGGCGGCTGTAATCCCCATTTTGATCAGCCTGCTCATCCTGCGCGACTGCAAGGGATCAATATAGCTTCTGTAAGCCGGCTCGATGCACTTCAGGTAATCGGCGGTATATTCCATAATCTCGGCCGGGAATTCCTTCGGATCCGCTGTTTTTTGCGGGGAAATAAGCCCTATGCCGTTTATAAATGCCATTTGCCGGTTAATTAGTGAATGCATTGACCTTCTTAAAAACCAGTGTTGTGTCGTTGCCCCCGAAACCAAATGAATTCGACATTACAGCGTTGACGGCTGCGCCGGTTATAAGTTTTTCAACGGGGGAGAAGCTGAGCCCGGCGATACGTTCAGTAAAATTAAGATTTGGCCAGATCACCTGGTGCTGAAGGCAAAAAACCGAAAGTATTGCCTCTATAGACCCTGCAGCGCTGGTGGTGTGCCCGGTGAATGGTTTTGTTGAACTAACCGGGGGTGGGTGGGCGAACAGTTTTTCAATTGCAAGCCCTTCCGAGAGGTCGTTGTTTTCTGTCCCGGTGCCGTGGGCGTTGATATAGCTTATATCTCCGGGTTTGAGCCCGCTCATTTCAAGTGCAAGCTTCATGGCCGTATAGGCC
>JBAXFZ010000578.1:0-2259 GCA_037139685.1 Bacteroidota bacterium | reverse complement strand
GGTACGAATACTGGAAGGAGGAGCGCATGAAATGGCATCTTTCGCTCGGGCTGCCCGCCTCAAAATACCGCTTCCACAACCATGAAAAGCTGGCCCATTATGCCAATGCCGCAGCCGACATCGAATTCGAATTCCCCATCGGCTTCAAGGAGCTCGAGGGGATCCACAGCCGTACCGACTTTGACCTGAGCGCCCACCAGAAATTCTCGGGCCGGAAGATCCAGTATTTCGACCCGGAAACCAACGAAAGCTATGTTCCCTATGTGGTGGAAACCTCCATCGGTCTCGACCGCACCTTCCTTGCCATCCTGAGCCATGCCTACCGCGAGGAGAAACTCGAGGATGGCAGCGACCGCGTTGTGCTTGGTCTCCCGGCAAAACTGGCCCCGGTTAAAGTGGCCGTTCTGCCCCTTACCAAAAAAGACGGGCTGGCCGAAAAGGGCCGCGAGATCATGGATGTTCTGAAAAACGATTATCGCTGCTATTACGAGGAAAAAGACACCATCGGCCGCCGTTACCGCCGCATGGATGCACTGGGGACCCCCTTCTGCGTCACCATCGACCACCAGACCCTCGAAGACAACACAGTCACCATCCGCGACCGCGACACCATGCTGCAGGAGAGGATTCCCTCGGAGGCGATTTCGGAGATCGTGAAGGGGAGAATTGGAAAATAGCGAAATAACGAAATGGCGAAATCCGGAGCAATCACGGACACCCGGGAAAAATAAAAAAGAGGTGAGTAAATGGCAAAATTTTTGATAATGGCTGGACCTGCAAAATGAAGGAGGGAATTGCCGGAAATATCCTGAAAAAAGCATGGCGGATACTGAGAGGTATCCTGGTCGTTGCAGGGACTTTTGCACTCCTCTCGGTCATACTTGCTTTCACCCCGGCACCCTTCTGGATCTGGTACGGCATGGGAGTTAAAATGGCGGGCATTCACCGTCAGCCCGATTATATTGTCGTGCTTGGCGGCGGCGGGATGCCCAGCGAATCGGGACTCATGCGTTGCTGGTTTGGTGCGAAAGCGGCGGCCAGGTTCCCGAAGGCCGGGATCATCGTGGCGCTTCCCGGCGACAGGAATGACAGCCTGAGTTCCGTCAACCTAATGAAACAGGAGCTGGTAATCCGCGGCATTGCCCCGGAGCGAATACTGCTTGAGGACTCGGGGACCAATACCCGGGCCGAAGCGCTGAATGTCATGAAGATGCTCCAAAAGCAATCATCTCCGGTTGCATTTTCAACTTTTCATTTTTCAATTCTTATTGTAACCTCACCGGAGCACCTGCTGCGTTCGGTACTGACCTTTAGAAAAGCCGGGTTCCTGAATGTCGACGGATTGCCGGCCTTTGAAAAGACAGTTGAAGTCGACCTGGGTTTTGTCGGGAGCAAGCTGGGAGGGCGGAAATGGATGGTTGAGGTGGGACAGAACATAAATATCCGCTATCAATTCTGGATCCAGATGAAATATGAATTCCTGGTGCTTAGGGAGTCAATCGCGCTGATGTACTATAAGTTGCAGGGGTGGGCTTGAGCAATGAGCGATGAGCAATGAGCGATTGGGTGGCTGGCAGGGTTTGGGGGGAAGGATTGATTTTCCAGAAAAGCCGTAACACGTGACGCGTAAGCGGAAGTGATTACCAGTTATTTATAACACGGCAATTTTGTTGTCACAAGTCACCCGCCATGCATCCTCTATTCCATGTAACTTCCCGGTTTACCGTAACCTTTCAATCTATACAGGTATGTGTCACATGTAACATATTGTGAGTCACTTGTCACGATTTACGCATCACGTGTCACGAGTCACGATTTACGCATCACGTGTCACGATTTATGCATCACGAGTCACGTGTCACGATTTACGCGTCACGCGTCACGAGTTTAGTCTACCGTTTATTAAAGTTATTCATTGTCCTTTCTGTCCCGGCCAGTGCAAAGCTCTTGATCAGTTCGACGATTATGTCTACTCGCGGGAGCAGGATTTTTGTCTCTTCGGCGGTCCAGCGGCCAAGTACGTAATCGACCTGGTATCCTTTTGCAAAGTCGCTCCCTATGCCGATGCGAAGGCGGGCAAAATCGATTGTCTCGATGGTTTCGATGATGCTGATAAGCCCGTTGTGGCCTCCATCGCTGCCTTTCGACTTCAGGCGCAGCGTTCCCAGGGGCAGGGCAAGGTCGTCGACGATCACCAGGATGTTTTCCTTGGGGATATCCTCCTTCTGCATCCAATAGCGCACTGCCTTGCCGCTCAGG
>JBAXFZ010000577.1:0-2260 GCA_037139685.1 Bacteroidota bacterium | reverse complement strand
AAGCGTTCCTCGGGGTATATCTTCATATTCTTCTTCAAGCCTGGCAATGAAATCGTCAATATTCATACGGGTAGGGATTATGCCGCAAAGGTAAGAATTTTCCAGATATACGACAATAGCCAACTTTTACGTTACTTTGCAGGTCGATTGAAAAAATGAAAGACTTTCCATGCCTGAAATAAGTGCCTATTACCAGCCGGAACTCACCTTGCCTGATCTGCTGTACAGGGCAATTGACAAACATCCTGATTTGTTTATCGGCTATTCCGATAAAAACGGCAGTCTCAGCATTCAGACCTACAGGGAGTTGCTCGCAGCGGCAGAACAGATCGCCGCCGGCCTTTCCAATATGGGACTCAGGCAGGGCGACAAACTGATCATTGCCACCCAGGAAAACCAGGAGACGATTGAATTGCTCTGGGGGAGTTTCCTGGTCGGTGTGGTTCCGACCATCCTCCAGCCCCCCATGACCTTTTCGGGATACAACCCGGCGGTGGTGAAGCTGAAGAATGTGTTTGAACAGCTGGGAGCCCCCTTCATCTTTATGAGCTCCGATGTTAAGGATACAGGTGATCTCCCCGGAGAAAAAATAAAACACAGGGAGATGCTTGACACTGCTGGCGGATATGCCAGGCCCCTCCTGGAACCCGACGATCCTGCTTTTGTCCAGTTCTCATCGGGCAGCACCGGCGATCCGAAAGGGATCATGCTTACCCATGGGAACCTGATGGTGAACATGGATGCAATCCGCATCGGGCTCGACCTGCACTATCCCGATCATATCGGCAACTGGATGCCGCTGTTTCACGACATGGGCCTGATCGGGTACCACCTGACGCCCCTCTACTCCATCTCCTTCCAGTATCATATCGGGACCATCGACTTCATCATGAACCCGGGTTTATGGGTAAACCTGATGAGCCGGCATAAGGTTACCGTTACAGGTTGTACCAACTTCGGTCTCGCCCTTGTCCTGCGCTATTTTGCCCGTAAAAAACCGGTTTCCGACTGGGACTTCAGCAGTATGAAAGCGATGCTGAACGGGGCGGAACCCATTTCGGTCAGGATTATGAATGACTTTGTTGCAGCACTTCAGCCATTTGGCTTCAGACCCGAAGCCATGATGCCGGTCTATGGCATGGCGGAGTCGACACTGGCAATAACCTTCACCCCGCTGATGCAACCTTCTGTAATCACCGCCTTTGATGCCACCCGGCTCGACCGTGAAAACAGGGCCTGCCCGGTCGACCCGGCCGACCCGGAGGCAAGGGTCCTTGCAGGAGTGGGAGTCGCCCTGAACGATGTTGAGATAAGGATCCTGGATGAAAGCGACAACCCCCTGCCGGATGGAATTTCAGGCCATATCCAACTGAAGGGTGATGGCATTACCAGGGGGTATTACAATAAACCCGAAGCCACCGCAGCTGCATTTTGCGGCGACTGGCTCCGCACCGGCGATATCGGGTTCTTCTTCGGGGGGAACCTCTATATCAGCGGCCGCCAGAAGGATATCATCTTTAAAAACGGGCGGAACTATTTTGCCAATGATCTTGAAGCAATGGCCTGCATGCTGGAGGAGATCAGCTTCGGGAAAATTTGCTTTGGCGCCGTTACCAGCAGGGAAACCGGCCACGACAAGGTGATTGCCTTTGCAGCAGGGGTGCCGGAACAGAAGGCAGCCAAGGTGTTTAACAGCCTGAGGGCGCTGCTGCGCAGCAACCTTGGCATCACGGTTGATGAACTTGTCCTTATAAAATCGAATGAAATCCCAAAAACCTCGAGTGGTAAGCTGCAGCGTTTCAGGCTGATGCAATCGTACCGCAGCGGCGAATTCGACGACCGCAGGATAGGACCCGACAGCATAAGCTGACTTGCAGCGGCAGGAGGGAAGGGATGGGTTATCCCTTTGCCACCGGCTTTTTGCCAAAAAACTTCATATAGATCTTCAGCAGGATAAGTGTTTTTAAAAACCACCACTGGCTGAACTTATGCGGGAGGTAGGTGCCGAATATCATCACCCGCAACAAAACCTGGTTATAGGTCAGCATGGGTAAGGACTTAAAAAACAGGAGCAGGTTGAATTTCTTGTTTTGCCGCTCATAGCCCAGCCTGTCGGCATATTTGCCGGCGATCTGGTCTGCCATCAGCACCTCCCCGGGAGTCAGAACACTCTGCCAGGTGTTCATACGGCCGGTGTTGATAGGTTTCAGCAGGTTTTCGTGAAATTTTTCATAGATGAAATCGCCGTAGGTACTCACGG
>JBAXFZ010000576.1:0-2292 GCA_037139685.1 Bacteroidota bacterium | reverse complement strand
CAAATTTCGGTTCTGCGCTGGCCATCCTTGGGAAAATGAGGCTTTCCCGCATTAAAAGCTGGGTGGAAGGCATCGAACCCGGTAAAGGGGTGCTGGACTGGCTTGAACTTGGCAGTCCTGAATCGTGGGACCTGAATGTGAAATGGATGAACTATTTCAAGGGGCTGCAGCAAAATGAGGCCTTCTTCCCGTTTGTCATTTCAGGGCAATCCATCGACCGGAGTTTTTACGATCATGTCAACTCTTATACCGGTGAACTTGGTTCCGATGGCGTGGTGCGGCTTTCCGGGGCCAACCTGAATGCAAACTACTATAAATTTGTGCAGGAAGCGCCTGTCAGTGATTCCACCGAGCTGGCATTATCCCCTGCAGGCGGAGAACACATCACACCTGATAAGACCGCATTTGCCATTGCAAAAGGGCGATCTCATTCAGGAGATGACATGGGAATCCTGAAAAGCATTAAAAAGGGTCCTGATAATCATCCTACGGGAAAACTGATCCTCGACTGTATCCGGGTGAATTCAGGAGAGCAATATGCAACACTTTGCGGGCAATTTGAAACGCTGTCGGCGCAGGTAATGGCGGAGGAAAAGGTGGAGGTTGAAGATCAGTTCCTGCTGAATGACCGCTATTTTATTCACGATCCCTATTCGATGCTGATCTTCCGGATCAGGGATGAATATGGCAATGCCATCGGGAATTACGATATCCTCTTCACCGGGGGCGACAGTGACAGTGAAAACCATCTTCCGGAAGATTTCCTGGCCGACAAGCAACGGAATTCCAGGTCGCCGGGGTATATGACCTTTTATTTCAACACGGCGGTCATGCTGGGGTCAGACCCGGTAAAAATTCAGAACAAGGTCATCCGGAAAAAGTTACCTGGCGCAAAATCGTTCGGCTTTAAAATCATCCCTTACACCGACAAAGGCTTTGTCCATTTCCTGCCGGCTGTGCTGACCGGAACCCCCGAATTGCTGGCAAAACTCCTGATCCCGAATCAAACAGCCCTGGTCGAGGTTGAAATGAAACGAATTGTTCACGAAGGGGTGTTTCAGCTGACCCGTGACCGCGGGCCGGAGGAGTTCAAGGATGTGGAACCTGGAAGGATTTAACCTGATGGAAGTCAAGGTGATAATCAATATTTTCTTCCGACACATCTGATCGTCATTCTACTGCTTTATCCAGAGCACTGAATTCCCGGTGCCAAATTCGTTGTCTTCCCACAATTCGTTGGAAGGGTCTATGATCCATTTGTTGTCGACGACAAATTTATACAGGTATTTGCCCGGTTTGAGACAGACGGGAAACCACCAGGTTCCCTGGCGCAGTTCCATCCGGTAATCCTGATGGCTCCAGTTGTTGAAGCTCCCGCTGACGATCACCTTGTCGGCATCGGAATGCTGCTCCAGCCTGAACCAGTAGTTGGGTTTAACAGCCAGGTAGGAATTGATATTCCCGCCCACACCCACGGTATATGGATTGCCCGGGTCGGTGATCCATTCTCCGTCGGCAATGAACTTATATTCGTAACTGCCCGGAGCCAGGACGTATGGCAACTGCCATCCTCCGCGGGTTTTGTTCATGGCCAGTTCTTCCTCGTTCCATGCATTGAAATTCCCGCTGACGATCACCTTCCTGGCATTTGGATATCCTTTCAGGGTGAAAAAAAGCGTGTCGCCGAGCCCAATGAAGGAATTCTGGTTGCCCTTGCCATCAGGCCTGGTCACTTTATTGGCAGGATCGGTGATCCATTGGCCATCCACGATAAATTTGTAGGCATGGGTTCCCTCCCTCAGAAACAAGGGCAGCACCCAACTGCCCTGATACAGGATCATCCTCAAATCCTTCTCATTCCAATCATTGAAACTCCCGGCCACCATTACCTTCCCGGCTTTTGGATAACCGCTCAGCACAAACTTGTAATTGTAACAGAAGAAGATGTTGTTATACCCGTGGTTGGCATCATCTTCACGTAGCTTATTGTAGGAATCATTGACCCACCTGCCGTCGATGATATATTTGTAGGCATACCTGCCGGGTTGCAGTTTCAGGGTCACCGTCCAGCCGGAATCACAGGGCTGCATCGGGGATTCCTCCGTGCTCCAGGCATTGAAGGTTCCGGAAATATAAACCTTCCTGGCGGTTTTTTGTCCCGGAAGGAAAAAACGCAACCGGTTCCCTGAAAGTTGCACGATGGTGTTTCGGGTTAGCCGGTTCACGCCATAAGGCACCGATTCCCTGGCGCTGACCGAACTGTACTTGGTCCATTTGTCATCCAGCAGAACT
>JBAXFZ010000575.1:0-2293 GCA_037139685.1 Bacteroidota bacterium | reverse complement strand
CACCCGAACCGTTGTTGTTATTAACGGTGTTGTAGGAAACGTTTAAATTATATTGTGCCAGTGTCCGAACGCCGGCTGCCGGATTTGTTGCTGCCGCTGCACCGCCGTAATTCAGGATGTTGTTCCCGGTTGCCAGGGATGTACCGCCAATGTCATTTCCAAAATCACACAATGTAAACGGGGAGGCTCCTGCATAACCGATGAGGGCAATACCGATATTGCAGTTTTGCAGCGTATTGCCATAAAACACGTTGTAAGAGTTTGTTCCGCTCGCAGCTGTGGGAACTGCCACGGTTGTCTGAGTTGCAACCAGGGCATTCATTACGTTGATGGCTCTTGATCCATCAACCGCAGGTGCAGTTCCCGACGCATTGTTGACACGGTTCAGGGTCACCACACAATTTTTAATCGTGTTATACTGGCAGCCATCTGTGACACCTGCCTTATACAACCCATAACCATATTCCATCGTTGCCGGGTTGGTTGAATTGGGATCAAGAAGATCTATCCCGTTGACGGTCACATAATCAGAACCTACAAGGTTCCATATACCATCCTGAATTGCTGAACCGGGCGTAGCTGTTCCGACATATGCGGTGATCAACGGGTTGGATCCGGCACCACTTTTCTGGAAAACTATTGGATTGGCGACCGTTCCTGTTGCGGTTATCGATAATGGAGCTAAAATTGTTTCCGTATAACCTCCGGCAATGTTAAATGTTACGCCGCCAGCTCCCACACCCGAAGTGTTCAAAGCATTGATGGCTGCAGCAACCGACGCATAATCGCCGGGAATTGCCTTGGTGCCTGTCAGCTGGGCAATACTGAACGTACTCAGAAAAACAAAAACAACGGATAAAAGTAAATTTTTTCTCATGACTTAATAATTTGTTTGGTTGTTTCAAATATACAATGATTGATAACATATAAATCAGTTCAATATGAATTTAGAAGCATTTTACGTTTATTCATAACAGGTTGGCCGATGGTGTTTTGACAATTACCCGATCTGCAGAAAGTATCAGCGGTTTATGAAAGCTCATTTCCAATGATCTTAGTTTCCGGCAAGCTAAGTAATCATCCGGTGCAATCACTGCAGAATCAATTTTCATGAGGCATTTGGATGGTGAAAACAATAATTTGTAAATATTACTTTTAAATTTTTAATTTTGGCTGGCTAACCAAATTTCTGAAACATGAAAAAATTCGTTGTTGTCCTGATTGTACTCCTCACCGCTCTTTTTTCAACAGAGCAATCGATTGCTCAATTTGCCTTCGGACTTAAACTGGGATACAATGCTTCCAAACTAAGCACCAACATTGATTCCATCAAATCGACCATGAACTCCGGGTTTCATTTTGGAGCCTTCGCCCGTATCGGTAAGCGGGTTCATTTGCAACCGGAATTTTATTATACACTTTCCGGCGCTACTTTTGAAAATCTCGGATTGAACACGGTGAACGACTGGAAGCAAAAGGTAACGGTAGGTACTCTCGACATACCAGTACTGGTTGGTTTTACAATCATTCAATCAAAGATTTTTAAATGGCGGATCATGGTTGGTCCCGAGGTTTCATTTGTGGTTAACTCCACCATCAAGGATGTCAGCCTCACCGGACCGATTGAGAAATCGGACATCAACACGACGAATTGGTATATCCAGGCCGGAACCGGCATTGATGTATTGTTTCTTACACTGGACATCCGCTACCAGGCCGGGCTGAACAGCCTCATCAATGATGTAACTGCCAGCAATGGCAAGATATACCCGGTGAATTCGAAAGGAAATGTATTCGTTGTCAGTCTTGGATTTAAAATTTTATAAACCCCTATCCCCCTGACCCCTTTCCCCAACAAGGGAAAGGGGAGTAAGTCCCTCCCTGTTTGGGGAGGGATTTAGGGTGAGGTCCACCTATGAAAGTTAAAAACAAAGATTACCGCACAGTATGGATGAACGGGACTTCGGTTTTTTTCATTAAACAATACCTGCTGCCTTTCCAGTTCCGGATTCACGAAGCAAAAACGTGCGCTGAAAGTTGTCATGCCATCCGCACGATGATGGTTCGCGGAGCAGGCGCCATCGGTGCGATTGCAGGCTTTGCCATGGCGCAGGCGGCACTGGAAGCACCCGACCGTGATTAAGCAACATTCCTGCAAACAGCTAAAACCGGTATTGAATCAACCCGTCCAACGGCACGAAACCTCTTTTATGCCGTGGAAAAGGTTTATGCGGCAGCCGGTATTTCCCGGGATTCGGCTGTTTCTGAAGCTCAGCAGGTTGCTGACCGTGAT
>JBAXFZ010000574.1:0-2293 GCA_037139685.1 Bacteroidota bacterium | reverse complement strand
GGTGGTCGTGACCCTGGAAGAAGATATTCACGCCATTGTCCACAAAAAGCTGGTGGATAGGTTTTTCCCAACCCGGTCGCTTGTTGGTAAAGCCCCAGGTTACGCCGTCGGCTTCATATCCTCCCCATTCATAATACCTGGCAGTGGTAATTCCACCCCTTCCCTCCCCCCTTGTATGATGGGCAAACACGAATTTATATTGTTCAGTGCTGGATTCGAGGGTGTTCTTCAGCCAGGTATACTGGGGTAACCCCAGCGACCAGTTCCAGCTTCCGGGTTTTGCCGATGTATCGCACTGGTCGCGGTATACATCCAGCACGACAAACAATGCATCTCCCCATTTCCATGCATAATAATTCTCCGGGTGGTCCATGCCATAGGGCTCAATGTCGGGATTTCCCGTGTAAAAACTTCCGGGATAGGGATTTGCGTAATAAAACTTGCGCCAGAGGGTGGCATAGACTGCCATGTTATCAGGAGGGTTCTGGGATAAATAGTAATCCTTTTCACCTTCATGATTCCCCAGGCAGATAAAGAGCGGGACCGAATGACAGATCTGTCCCAGGTATTGCCTGTAGTCCTTGTGCAGGACTTTCATCTGCGCAGAGGTAATGGTTTGCGGGTTGTGGTCGTCACCGAAGATATCACCCAGTGTGAGCATGAAGTCGGGGTTGTCTTTTGCCTGGTTTGCCAGCGTGACCTGGTAAATGCTGCGGACTCCCTTTTTATCGTAAAGGTGTTCATCGGCCTCGATTGTGAAGGAAAAGGTGCTTCCCGCTCCCCTTTGGGTATGGAAGGCATGCTCAGCGCCTGCCAAATACGCGTTGGTTGTCCCGCTTAACCTGTACCTTGAACGGTAATAGTATTTGGTGTCGGGAAACAAACCTGTAAAATCGGCCATGAGCGTGGTATCCTGTGCAGCGATAAAAACGGGGGTCGTTGAATTGTATCCTCCGGGATTTGTACCGTATTCCCAGAAAACCTCTGTTTTTTGATCGAACAGGATACTCATGGTTATGGATGTGGCCGTGGGTCTCCCGAGGATTTCACTGAAATTTTGCGCCTGCAGGTGGCTGTATGAAAGCAATGTGCCAAGGAAAACCGTGACAAGGGATACAAGTCTCATAGGCTGGGTGTTTTCGGGGTTTTAATAAGAATAATACACAAAACCGGCCATTTACCCTGACTGGAATAGCAGGGAACTGGCAAGAAAAATTTGATCCGGCATGTATATCACCATACCGGCAGGAGCCGGTATGTATGGGCTGCCCATTGGGATTCAGACCGCAGGGCCCTATCGGAGTGAACCGGAGCTTATACGGTTTGCAAAGTTGCTTTCGGAACATACTCCGGGTTTTGTATAGCCTGCCGGTTGGCAATTACCCGGTTTTGATAAATTATTTTACTAATATCAAAGAAATATAAAATATATTTACAACTTAACTGTTTCTAAATTAAAATTAAGTTTACCTTTATTTCCGCTCTGAAGGCAACCCGTTTCATCTCTTCACCCCAGCCTGATTCCGGATTTAAACAATTAAAATGACTTTACTTTAACAATAAAAATAATGGAATACAACAGCAACAAACAGGAATCCAGGGAGCTCCGGAAAAAGGCAGAGGCGTTGCTGAGAGGAAATCCGCTGCAACCAGGGCCACTGACTGACGGGGTGGAAGTTTTCAGCCTCATCCGGGAATTATTGGTGCACCAGTTGGTCCTGGAGCAGCAAAATGACGATCTCCGCCATCTATGGGCCGTGTCGGAAGTTTCAAATGACAGGTTTACGGGACTGTACGACTTTACTCCGATGGGTTACTTCAGGCTTTCAAGGCAAGGAGAGATCCTCGAGTTAAATGCCAGTGGTGCCAGCATGTTGGGAACAGACCGGCTCCAGCTAAAAAACCACCTGTTTGGTCCTTTTGTTTCTGCAGAAACACTCCGGATTTTCAATATTTTCCTGGGCACAGTATTTGACAGTCGGAACAAGGAATCCTGCGAGGTTGCCCTTTCATCAGATACCGGGTTCCCCGTTTATGTCCACATGACCGGCATAGTATCAGTTAACGGAGACCAGTGCCTGGTTACCTTAACTGACATATCACCACAGAAAAAGGCCAGTGAAGAACTCAGGGAAAGGGAGGAAAAACTCAGGGATATTACCTCCAGCATGACCGATTGGGTTTGGGAGGTTGATGAAAAGGGAATTTACACCTATTGTTCGCACAAGAGCAATGACCTCCTGGGTTTCGGAAGTGAAGAAATTATCGGCAGGTGCCCTTTAGATTTTATGCC
>JBAXFZ010000573.1:0-2295 GCA_037139685.1 Bacteroidota bacterium | reverse complement strand
AACAGTCCCGTTAAATTGTGGTTTAAACCCTGCAAGCCTGGCGTCGGTGGCCGGGTTCACCACTTTTTGCCTTATCACGGGGGTGACCTGCCGTTCGCCGTCGCTGTCTTTTGTCCGCACCGCCGCCCGCATCTCCCGGGTTACGACCATCTGGCCGGGGATGGGAAATCCAAAGGTAACCGGGAATACCTTTTTCCCAAGGGTGTCGATCCTGAACTCCATGCCGCCATGGATAATCTTCATTTTTGTGGACAGATCGGAAACACTCAAACAGATATACAGGTTTCGACGGTCGTTGGATATGTCGTAGGTGATCCGGGTTTTATCATCCAGGAACCTCATCTGGCCGGGCCATTCAATTTCCCCGCCATCCGGGGTAACCCGGGTCTGCTGCCAGTGAAGCGACCGGTAAACCTCGTGCGAGCAGGAAGAAAAAAGAGACAAAAGCAAAAGGGGGAAAAATAGTTTTTTCATTATCAAACAGTATCAGGCAGGTGCCCGGTTTAAGTTAAAAAACACAAGTACCTGGTAAAAAGTATCTTATTGTGAAAATATTTATTGATAAACGGTGTCAAACCTGCAGATATTAAATTATGCCAGAGATCTCATCTCACTTGATTTTCATCATGCATGCCCTGTCCCCAGTTGATCGGATCAACAGGTCTGCTTTTCTCCCAATTCCGGTTTCGCTGTTTCTTCATCATGGCAGACAAAATCTCATCTGGCCGGAAATCCGCCGGAAAAGCTTACCTTTACCTACCAGTAAAAACTATTGCTAATTTTTCAGTCCGATGAAAATCACCTTTTACGGCGCTGCCGGCGGAGTTACCGGCACGGCCTATTATTGCGAATCTTCCGAAGCCCGTATCCTTATCGATTGCGGGATGTTCCAGGGTGGCAGACGTGATGAGACGAGGAACAAAAAAGCCCCGCCGGTCAACTACAGGACCCTCGATGCCATCGTGCTCACCCATGCCCATCTCGATCACTGCGGCCGGCTGCCGATGGCTGTCAGGGACGGTTACCGCGGCCCGATCTTCGGAACCCCGGCAACCATGGACCTGGTGTCACTTGTTTTGCGCGATTCCCTCAAGGTTCAGACCAGCGACCTTGACAAGCTCAACCGCAGGCTGACACGAAACGGGAAGCAGAAGATAAAGCCGCTCTTTGATGAAACCGATGTGGAGGGGGCCATCAGCCAGATGAAACCCCTGCCCTACCATGAACCCTTCACAGTGGCTCCAGGCATGGAGATCATCGTCGATGAGGCGGGCCATATCCTGGGTTCAGGGAGCCTCAAGCTGCTCCTGGCTGAAAACGGGAAGCAAAAATCGGTCATCTTTTCGGGCGACCTTGGCCCGCACGGGATGCCCATTGTGCGCGATTCGGAAACCTTCAGCGAGGCCGGCATGGTGATCATGGAGTCAACCTATGGCGACCGGAACCACAAGCCCTTGCAGGAAACCATCGATGAAACCATCGCCATTATCAAACATGCCCTTGAATCTAAAGGAAAAATACTCGTACCCTCCTTTGCCATCGGTCGCACGCAGGACATCATATACTACATCGAACAGGCCTTCCGCAAGGGCGGGTTGCCGCGTTTCCCGATCTATATCGACAGTCCCATGGCCGTGGAGGCTTCAAGGATATACATGAGCCACCCCGAACTCTTCGATGCGGAGATGGTTGAATTCCAGGGCAGCGGTGAGGCGCAGCGCGACAAGGGGTTCATCCATCCCACCCCGACGGCTGAAGAATCGAAACACCTCAACGATGTGGATGGCCCCTGCATGATCATTGCAGGTTCGGGCATGTGCAATGCAGGACGTATTCAGCACCACCTCCGCCACAACCTCTGGAAACCCGAAACCTCGGTGCTGATCGTCGGATACCAGGCCGAAGGCACACTTGGGCGCCGGCTTGTTAACGGCGACCCATATGTTAATATTTATGGTGAACGTATCGCCGTCCGTGCCCAAGTTCACAAACTCGGCGGTTTCAGCGCCCATGCCGGGCAGTCGGACCTGCTGCAGTGGTTCAACGCCATTGCCCCGGACCGCCCCAGGGTGGTACTGACACACGGAGAGGAGAAGGCAAGGATCCCCCTGGCCAATCTCATCCTCCACAGGTACGGGTTGCAGCCGTTTCTCCCCCAGTATGGCGAAAGCGTCGAACTCTGAAATTGATCAATTCAATAGAACCAATCTATGCAAAAACCCTTCCGCCGCACCAAGATAGTCGCCACCATCGGCCCTGCAAGCAGCTCCCCGGATATGATCCGGCAACTGATCA
>JBAXFZ010000572.1:0-2303 GCA_037139685.1 Bacteroidota bacterium | reverse complement strand
CCCCAGCTCCATACGTCGCCCATCCCGTACTGGCACATGCTGTAGTGGATGTCCCGGTTGGTTTTGCGGATGGCGTGCTTCATCTCCCGGTAGGGATTCTTCATCTGCTCCAGGGTGGCTTTTGGGGCGATATTCCAGTAGGAACACCAGTCGTATTTCAGGTAGTCGATTCCCCAGCTGGCATAATTCTGTGCATCCTTTGCCTCGAAGGTATAGCTGCCTTCATACCCGCCGCATGTTTTCGGGCCCGGGGAGGAGTAGATCCCGATCTTCAGTCCCAGTGAATGCACGTAATTGCACAATCCCTTCATGTTGGGGAATTTTGAATTGGTAAGGATATTGCCATCCCTGTCATGGGTGTCCTCCCAGCCGTCGTCGATGTTGATGTAGGTCCAGCCATGATCGATCAAACCGCTTGATTTCATCGCATCGGCCGATTGGCGTATCTTCTGGTCGCTGACGCTTAAACCCCAGCAGTTCCAGCTGTTCCATCCAAGCGGCGGGGTCAGTGAGATAAGGTCACCCACTACGATTTTGAGGATTCGCTCGGAAAAACCCAGCGTGTTTTCGACCTTCAGCTTCACAAGGTAGTCGCCCTTCTTCTTCAGGCTCCCGGTGATGAGGCCATTTTCAGGGTTAACGGCAAGCCCTTCGGGCAGGTCCGTGGCGCTGTATTTCAACGGCGCCAATCCGGTTGCGGCTATTTTGAACTGGAATGGCGACCATGGGCGCACGCCGAAGACCTTCGCTCCGTTGATCCTGGGTTTTAAAGAGACAGCAGGTGTAAGGATATAGGGAATTTCAACCTCCTCCGACATGGCCTTTCCGCTGGTTGCCTCCGTGAAGGTGACCCGCAGGGTGGCAGGCGATGCCGGGTTCTTTTTGAATGTAACCTGCTTCTCAAACTTTAATTTCGGGGTGATATCCATGCCGGTGCTTTCCGAATAAATACTGATCCCGTTATCGTTCAGCATCGCTTCAATGGTAAGTTTGCCCTTAAATTCCTCGGTGCCCGAGAGGTTCAGGATCGCAATTTTTTTCGTGATCATGCTGTCCTTGTTGAAATCGAATGCCGATAGGGTGAAATCGAATTTCAGGTGATCCTTCAGGTCGGTCATTGAAATTTCGAACGGCTTCCCGAACATACCGCCCGCCCCTCCCTGGTCAAAGCTGCGGATGGCAAGCACGTTCTCCTTGTCCCAGTGAATGCGCGGATCACCTGCTGCCAGCACGTATCGCCTTTCGATATACCAGCGCCCCTGCTCCCTGAAGAATTCGACCGAGGGCTCCGTTTTTGCATAGATCGTCCGGCCGTTCTCACCGATCAGCTCCCCGTTCAGGAATACCTGGTCACAATCGTCGATCTTGCCCAGCAGGATCTGGAGGCTGTCCTTGATAAAGGCATTCTGCCTGAGGGATGATGGAATAACGGCGTGGATCCTGTACCATGCAAATCCGTCGTAACCTTTGTATCCCTGGTCTTCCCATATCTTTGAAGGGCAGATGGTGTCCCAGGTCGCATCAGGAAACGCGGCAGATGCCCAGGCGGGATCATCCCCGGTTTTGAATTTCCACCCTGTGCCAAGCGGGATGTTTTGCTGCTCCTTTGTATGGGTGCAGGCGATGAGGAAGGCAAGGGCAAGGATCCCTGCGACTGCGAAGAGTTTTTTCATAAGATCGGTTTTGATGCTGAGTATACCATATTAGTTGAAATTTTAATAAATCACATGAATGTAAACGACCTCTCCCCGGCCCTCCGGGCAGAATGACCTCTTGCCGGCCCATGGGGAGGGTCAGGGGAGAGGTCCTTTATGATAAAAAAATCCATCAATTAAGATCTCCCGTTGTAATCCATCATATCAATGAAACCTTCTCCCTCCCTGTGAAATTATTTTAAAGGGTGCCCTCCCCGTGTGAAAATGAATCCCGGGGAGGGCAGGTCGTCATTTCTGAATGACGACTTTACGGTTAAGCTTTCCGGAGCCATTGGAAACCTGGACTAAATAGGTTCCCTGCGGCAGCTGGCCCAGGTCCGGGTTTACTGTGGCAGTCCCGTCGACATGAACGCCGGCCCTTGACCAAACGGTTTCTCCCTGCTGGTTCAGAATGCTGATATCCATCATGTCCGATTTCGGGGATTTGATCTCAATGGTAAAGATCCCGCTGGTCGGGTTCGGGAAGATCTGCAAACCAACACCGGCCAGTTCGCCGATGCCGCCGCATACTTTGAAGGAGACGGTAACAGAATCCTTGCCTGTACAGCTGTTCTGGTCGGTGACAAACACGGTGATTTTGGCTGAATG
>JBAXFZ010000571.1:0-2308 GCA_037139685.1 Bacteroidota bacterium | reverse complement strand
TGGAAAATAAAACTGTCAAGGGCGACCTCCTGCCGGAACTGTCGCCTTTCAGGGTTATTCATTCCGCAAGTGACGGACTGACCCAACCCCTTGACATTATTTATTTCTCCCCGGTAAAGCTGGTGGCAAAATTTCAGTACGAACCGCAGCCACAGCGCTGCATTAAACCATCAGCTATGGAAACTTTGAACACAAACCAGACATTGACCAATTATGAACGCAGGATCCCCATGAGCGCCTGGGCGGAAGACGACATCCCCTCCAGCAAACTGCTGCTCAAGGGATCGGCCAGTCTTTCGAACGCTGAACTACTCAGCATCATCATCGGCAACGGCATTGAAGGAGAGAACTCGCTCGACATCGCCATGAAGACCTTATCCCAGTGCGGAAACAACCTCTGCGAGTTCTGGCGCCTGGGAGTTACCGAACTTCAGCAGATCAAAGGCATCGGCCCCAAACGGGCAGTTCAGATCGTCGCCATGTTTGCCCTGGCTCGTCGTCGGAATGAAAGCGAAGTCATCAGCCGCGACAAGATCAAATCCAGCACAGATGCCTTCAGGATCTTTCATTCCATCATCGGAGACCTGCCGTATGAAGAGTTCTGGGTCTTGATGATGAACCGGGCAAACAAGGTGATCCGGAAAGTCAGGATTTCAGAAGGAGGAATATCCGGCACGGTTGTAGATCCGAAGAAGGTCTTCAAGTTCGCCCTGGAACTTCATGCCTCATCCATCATCCTGGGTCATAACCACCCTTCAGGCCTGATAACCCCCAGCGAAGCCGACATCAAGATCACCAAAAAGCTGGTTGATGCCGGGAAACTGCTCGAGATTGCAGTGCTGGATCATCTTATCATCGGGCAGGATCAGTTTTATTCGTTTGCCGATGAAGGTAGTTTATAGATCAAAGGCCCCGGGAAAGCGGGGCTTTTTTTTAGCGCTTTTACAAGTATTTACGGTTTGTTCGTGATTTTTTCTGAAATTGCAGAGGAATTATTTAATCTCGTATGCTATCATAACCAATTAACAATTAACATAAGATGTTATGGGTGGAATAAAGTTTAATATAGAAGATGACAATGAAATTCTTAAAATCAATTCACCTGTTACTTCTGTAGGTGGGCCCTATAAGGTCGTTTTTAAAAATATTAAGGAAAGATGGGCAATTGTTGCAATGGATTGGGATGACGAGCCTCGATTAGGCATTAGGTGGTTCTGGGGAGGTGGTGGAAATCCATTTTCAAGTGCTTATCCAACTTGGTTAGTTATTCCAACGTCCTTGATTAATTCTATTTTGAATGGTCTTCCACTAAAATTTACTTTTCGAAAAAAAATCGAAGATTATCTTTCTGGAGATATTGATGGAAGTGAAATTCCATGTGAAGATGAATGCTGATATTAAAATCCTGGAAGTTTTATACAATAGTAACAATGACCAACAAAGAATTTAAAAAGCTAAAAGACGATTTATGGCTTGCGGCAAATAAGCTTAGAGCCGATAGCGACTTGAAATCAAATGATTACAGCCCTCCCGTGCTTGGCATCATCTTTTTAAAGTTTGCCGATATAAAATACAGCAAGTTTGAAAAAGAAATCCTTACCGAGTTCAACCAGAAAAAAGGAACGCGTCTGGAAGAGCCTATTGAGAAAATTTCCATAGAGAAATGTGGCTTATACATTCCTGATAAATCACGTTATGATTATCTGAAAGAACTTTCGGCTGATAAGGAAATCGATAAGGCCGTAATTGCTGCAATGAAAGGCATTGAAAAATATGTTACAAATCTCAAAGACACTTTACCGAAAGATGAATTCTATGGTTTGACCCGTAAAGGCCAAATCCTACTCAAACAGCTGCTTAAACTATTTTCAACTATTCCGGATGACAGTGAAGGCGATTTACTTGGGAAAATCTATGAGTTCTTCCTTGAAAAGTTTGGATTGGATGAAGCGCAAAAAGGCGGTGAGTTTTTCACACCTACCTCGGTGGTAAATCTAATGGTGGAATACATTGAACCATATCATGGGAAAATATTTGACCCTGCATGTGGTTCAGGCGGCATGTTCGTGCAAAGCAACAATTTCATCAACCGGCATCACCTTGCAAAAGGAAATATTTCGCCCATTTCGGTTTACGGACAAGAAAAAACTTTGCAAACCGTAAACCTTGCTAAGATGAATTTGGCAATTAACGGTTTGAGAGGCGAAATAAAGCAAGGTGATAGCTACGCGGAAGATTTATATAACAGTTACGGAGAGTTTGATTTCGTGATGGCAAATCCCCCGTTCAATGTAAAAGAAGTGAACGA
>JBAXFZ010000570.1:0-2311 GCA_037139685.1 Bacteroidota bacterium | reverse complement strand
AAAGATATTGTAGAATGACACCAAATCAATTGATGTTTGCGATCTTTTCGGCAGTCATTATCGTTTTTTCCATTCTGACTGTGACCAGCCGGCGTATCCTTCGGGCGGCCACCTTCCTGCTCTTTGTACTGGTGGCTACCGGCGGTATGTATTTCCTGCTGCGGTTCAACTTCCTGGCGGCCATACAGCTCACCCTGTATGCCGGCGGCATCGTTGTGCTGATCATCTTCTCCATCCTCCTTACGAGCCACATCGGGGAGAAACTGGAGGCCCCCTCGCTGATGAAGATCGTCCCGGCTTTCCTGGTAACGGCCTTCGGCGCCATCCTTACCATAGCAACGATCCTGCAGTTTAAATTCCCCATGGAGGTGGTATCAAACAGCGACCGCACCGATATTCACGTGATCGCGAAAAGCCTGATCAGCACCGAAAAATTCGGATATGCCCTTCCGTTCGAGGTCATCAGCATCCTGCTGCTTGCCGCCATGGTCGGGGCCATCATACTGGCAAAGAAACGTAACGATTAATATTTTAATACCACAACGATATGTTTGAAGGCGTTCCATTACAATGGTTTTTAATCACCGGCACCATCATGTTCTTTGTCGGTATCTACGGGTTCCTGGTCCGGAAAAACCTGATCACGATCCTTATGTCGACCGAGCTGATACTAAATTCGGTCAATATCAACTTTGTGGCGTTTAACAAGATCCTTTACCCGGGTCACCTGGAGGGGATGTTTTTTGCCATTTTCATCATCGCTGTTGCCGCGGCAGAAGCATCGGTGGCCATTGCCATCATCATCAACATTTACCGCCGCCTTGTGAACATCGATGTGGAGAAGATGAATGAAATGAAGTATTAATCGTCACGCGTCACGCGTCACGGAATAAAAAACAAAAATCGTAAATCGTTAACATATGCTCGATTTCAGTTACACCATTTGGATTCTGCTGATACCCCTGTTCATGTTCGTGGTGGTCGGCCTGTTCGGGAACCGGTTCAAACCCATCGTTTCCGGTATTGCCGGCACCGGCGGATTGTTTGTGATGTGGGTCCTGTCGCTGGTTACAGCCTACAAGTACTTCTTTGTGCTTGAGAAGGCTGCCGACGGCTCCTTCCAGAAGTTCTTCGCCGTGAACATGCGCTGGCTGAACCTCACCGACAAACTGCACATCGATATCGGGATCCTGCTGGATCCCATCTCGATCATGATGCTCATCGTCATCACCACCGTTTCGTTTATGGTACACCTCTATTCGATCGGGTACATGGATGGTGAAAAGGGTTTCATGCGGTTTTTCGCAACCCTGTCGCTATTCAGCTTCTCGATGCTCGGGCTGGTTGTCGCCACAAACATCTTCCAGATGTATATTTTCTGGGAACTTGTAGGGGTTTCATCCTACCTGCTGATCGGTTTTTATTATACAAAGGATTCGGCGGTTTCGGCTTCAAAGAAGGCATTCATTGTCACCCGTTTTGCCGACCTGGGTTTCCTGATCGGGATCCTGATGCTTTCATTTTCAACCGGCACGTTCGACTTCCTGACGCTTACCGGTCCCAACAGCCCCGCCTTTTCTTCAGGTACGGGGATCATGTTCCTCGGGCTCTCATCCATGACCTGGTCGATGATCTTCATCTTCATGGGCGGCGCCGGTAAATCGGCCATGTTCCCGCTGCATATCTGGCTGCCCGATGCCATGGAGGGTCCCACACCCGTTTCAGCGCTTATCCATGCAGCAACGATGGTTGTCGCCGGTGTTTACCTGGTGGCCCGTCTTTTCCCGATTTATGTTTTTGCTGCCCCGGTGGCCCTTGACGTGGTGATGTACGTAGGTGCCTTCAGTTCCATATTTGCGGCGGTGATCGCCTGCACCCAGTTTGACATAAAGCGTGTGCTTGCCTATTCAACCATGTCGCAGATCGGCATGATGATGTTTGCCCTCGGTGTTTCGGGATATGGTACGCATGAAGGACTCGGATACATGGCCTCCATGTTCCATCTTTTCACCCATGCCTTCTTCAAAGCTTTATTGTTCCTTGCTGCAGGCGCCATCATCCATGCGGTTCACAGCAATGTGATGAACGACATGGGCGGCCTTCGCAAACATCTTCCCATTACCCATGCAACCTTCCTGATCGCATGTCTCGCCATTGCTGGGATCCCTCCGTTGGCAGGGTTTTTCAGCAAGGATGAAATCCTGGCAGCAGGCCATGAAAAAAGCCTGATGCTTTACTGGGTCGAGATGATCGTTTCGGGGCTGACAGCCTTCTACATGTTCCGCCTCTATTATTCGATTTTCTGGGGAAA
>JBAXFZ010000569.1:0-2312 GCA_037139685.1 Bacteroidota bacterium | reverse complement strand
CTCTTCCGCAATATTGAAGGGCAGCCGAGCAAATTGCGGATGAAGCGTGTTCCCGATCGATTTGCAGGCATCTTCGATCGGGATGGTATCATACGGGACTCCCAGTGTTTCGGCAAGCTCGCGTGCATCGGTGATACTGTGATCGGATGAGAACCGGGAGGGGAGCAGGATTGCCCTCACATTTTCGCTGCCCAGGGCCCTTGCTGCCAGTACGAGGGTGACTGCCGAATCGATTCCTCCCGAAAGCCCGAGGATCGCCTTCGAAAAGCCCATTTTCCCGAAATAATCGCGGATACCCATGACAAGGGCGTTGTGGATCAGTAGCGATGTACCTTCAGTCACCATTGAGTCAGGGAATGCAGGAATGCAGGAATGCAGGAATGCAGGAGGACCGGATTTTGCACTTTGCATTTTGCACTTTGCATTTTGAATGTCCACCAGCACAATGTCCTCCCCGAATTCCTTCAGCTTTGCCAGGGTTTTTCCGGTCCGGTCCAAAACCATCGACCCTCCGTCGAAGATGAGTTCGGTTTGCCCGCCTACCTGGTTTACATAGATTACAGGCAAATCATATGTTAAGGCGCTCCTGGAGAGGACCTCATGGCGGATTGCGGCCTGGTTGTAGTTGAACGGGGAGGCTGCAATGTTGACCAGGATATCCGGAGCCAGGGGGATCAGTTCATCAACCGGGTTGCGCACATAGAGCGGGTCATCGGCTATGTTCCAGAGATCTTCACAGATCGTAAGAGCAAAGCGGAGGCCGTCATATTCAACAATGGCAGGCGGGAGCCGGTTGGGCTCAAAATACCGGTATTCATCAAACACGTCGTAATTCGGCAGCAGGGTTTTGTGCACCTTTGCCAGCACCTTTCCGTCGGCCAGGAAAAAGGCTGTATTATAAAGTGGTTTCCCCTTCAGTGCAGGGTTTACAGATGGCGCGCCGACAATGGCTGCAATCCCTTGGCATTGCCCGGCAATTGCTGTCACAGCTTCGTCGCACCGTTTTATGAAATCATTAAATTCAAGGAAATCACGCGGGGGGTAGCCGCAAACCGAGAGTTCGGCAAATACAACCAGCCCGGCCCCCTGCGACTTCGCCTTTTCAATGGTTTCACAGATACGCGACACATTGAACCCGAAATCGCCGACATGGTAGTTTAACTGAGCGAGCGCGATTTTCATGACAAACGGTTAAAACAGGATCCCTACAGTGACCTCGGTAAAATTCAGCATGCTCTTTTCATTCACGAAATAAGCCGAATTTTTGCCGGTAAGCACATTGTTGAGGGAGTTGGAATAGGAGAGTCCGATCACAATTCTTGATGATTCGTCAAGGGAGTATTCACAGCCTATACCGATAATGAGTGATTCCCTGATCAGCGAACTGCCGATTGTAAAGTTATCCGATTGATCAGTTTCCGTACCCTTTGCAGGGTAGAATTTTTCTTTATAGTTGGCCTTCAGCCGGAAGGCTGTCCCGAAACCCATCTGGCCGAAATAGGAAACTTTACCAAAGGTTTTGGTCTTCATTTTAATCATTATTGGAATCTCGAGATAGAGGAAGCTGTACTTCCGGTTTACCTGCCCGGAAAGTGAGTCAAGCAAATCGGTGTATTTCAGTTTTCCGTTAAGGAACTGGAAGTTGCAACCTGTTGAAAATGCGTAATTATCGGCAAAATAGAAATCGCCGACAAAACCTACTGTGGCCCCGATGCAGGCCCCGTCGGTGGTGTAATCCTTTGTACCCGGGTTCATCCAGCCGATGTTTGGAGAGACTTTCAATCCCAGTTTAAAGGGGTATTTTGCCTGGCTATATGCCTGGCTGTGGAGGATATACAGGATTGTAAGGAAAAGTAATGTCAAAATTTTTTTCATAGGAATGGGTATTGCCGGGTTTAACAGGTTGTTCCGAAACAAAAATAGGGATTAATCCCTGTGTCCGGGAACGAAACTTCATATTTTTATCCAAAAATAATTAACCGGTATTTTCGTTTACTATCGGGCGCAATTATGCGGTTGTATTTGCTTACATTTAACTTTTTATCACAAAAATTCAATTCATGGGTCAGGTTAAAAGATTTTGCCTGTTTTTCTTCGTTATTGGCCTGGTGGCATTAACCTCCTGCGGTTCCGGCAGGAAGAGACTGAATATTGATACGTCAAAAATCACCATCCCGGAAATAAAGGTTCACCGTTATGACATCGATCTGTTCAGGATTCGGCAGTCTCAGTTACAGCAGGGGCTTGAGGCACTTAAACCTGAGTATCGGTTCTTTCTAGGGACAGACCTTGGCGATCCGGGCAAACTGGCC
>JBAXFZ010000568.1:0-2318 GCA_037139685.1 Bacteroidota bacterium | reverse complement strand
AAGGATAACAGGGTCGGTTTCCGTTTCAGCGGTTTTCTCCGGCACCTGGGAAAACACCTTTAGCCATCCTGAAAGGATAGTGATGATCAAAATAACCGGAAGACTTTTCATAGAGTTGAATTTATCCTCAAAAATAGCCAATTACTATGATACTATTTATTTTTTCGGAAGACATGTGGAATAACCATAAGTTATCATTCATGGTTTATGAACTTTTCTCTTATGGATAATTTCTAAAACATTTCGCCGTGATTCATAAACATCAGGCAAGCCAGGAATTAATTTTTGCCGGTTAACACCTGTTAAGTATCCTGTTATCTTTTTTTATAAAAACTTGACATACCAGCACCGGAATTTGTATATTTGCATTTATTTAGTCTAATTAACATTAAAAACAAACATTATGAAAAAATATACACTCTTCATGTCTGCCTTGGTATTCATGGCAGTCATGTTATTCAACATACCGTCATTTGCCGTCAAACATGTTGTCCTCGTTGGCAACTTCTTTTTCAACCCGTCATCCCTGAATGTTTCGGTCGGGGATACCGTACACTGGCAATGGAGCGCAGGGTCGCATACAACGACATCTGGCGTGATTCCATCAGGGGCTGCAAGCTGGGATGACCCTATAAACAGTTCATCCCCGACATATGATTACCTGGTTACCGCGGCCGGAACCTACAATTATGTCTGTACCCCCCATGCCGCCATGGGGATGATCGGCACATTCACTGCAACCACCTTCGTACCGACGCTTTCGGTGTCTCCCTCGAACCGGAATGTTGCCGCAGCATCAGGATCGACATCCTTCTCGGTAACCTCCAACTCAGGCTGGACATCATCCAGCAATGCAGGCTGGTGTACCGTAGGTGCAGGAGGAACGGGAAACGGAACAATTTCCGCATCCTATACTGCCAATACTTCGGTGACCCAGCGAGTGGCAACTATTACCGTGATGGTTTCGGGACTGCCCGATCAAACGGTCACAGTAACCCAGGCCGGTGCAGCACCCATCCTTACCGTGGGACCTGCCAGCCAGAATGTGCCGGCCTCTGCAGGGACCACGGCCATTACCGTGACATCGAACACAACCTGGACTTCGGTCAGCAATGCGGCGTGGTGCACGGTGGCACCCTCTTCGGGAAGCGGGAACGGCTCTGTTACTGCAACATATTCTGCAAACCCGGCCAATGTCATCCGCGTCGCAACCATCACAACCACGGTTTCGGGTCTGACACCCCAAACAGTTACAATAACGCAGGCAGCCTCCACTGTAGGCATTGCCAGCCCGGTGATGGCGCACGAAATACAGGTTTACCCCAACCCAAACCACGGAACTTTCACAGTTAATGTCGGTGCCTTCAGGGATGCCTCAGTGGAGGCAACCATTACCGACATGAGCGGAAAAACAATCTCCGCGAGGACTCTCAGCGGGACAGGAGAGTACAATTTTGATTTGTCGCAGGCATTGAAGGGGATTTATTTTATCCGGCTTTCCACTGGGAATTTGTCGACAGTGAAGCGCATTGAATTTATCAATTAATGATTTTTTTACCGGGGCAATACCCGGCATGCCAGGAGGTATCCTGGATTGAGCCGGGTTTTGTTTTGTTTTGTTTTGTTGATTGAGTGAACGGGCTGTAAGGTAATCTTACGGCCCTTCCCTTTTTTCACCCAAGAATGTGGATATCAGTCAGTCTCATCCACTGACTGGATACAGGAAATTTCACCGGAGTACATCCTTGCTATGCAAACGTTGGAGCACTCGCAGCCGGAAACGACCACTTCTCCCGATTGCAGTTTATTGATAAAGGCCGGGTCATTGATCAGGGCACGACCGATCTGCACAAAATCGAAACCTTTATCCAGCACATCTTCAATAACTATCTTCGATTTCAACCCGCCAACGAGTATGAGGGGGAGTTTTACCTCCCTGCGTATGACCATGGCATCCTCCAGGAAGTAGGCGTCATTGTAGGGAACTGACTTCATCAGGAATTTGCCGAAGTAACGGACACCCAGTTTCATCAGGGGATTCTTCATATAACGGGCCATGACGGCGACCGGCATGCTGCCTCTTAAAATATACATCGGCGATTTGGAGACGAATCCACCCGATAACACAAGTGCATTGACTCCCTCCCGCTCAAGCAACCGGGCCGTGAGTATCGCATCATCCAGTTCCATGCCTCCTTTGAAGCCATCCCTGAGATTCATTTTAACAACAACACCCATGGCAGGGGTGACGGATCTGATGACCTCCCTGATAACTTCGACCAGGAACCGGCTCCTGTTGACAAATGTTCCGCCAAACA
>JBAXFZ010000567.1:0-2328 GCA_037139685.1 Bacteroidota bacterium | reverse complement strand
ATGCACGTCCATACCGAATACGGCTACCACCTGATCAAGGTTACCGCACGCAGTCCGGCTCTGGGCAAGGTGACGGGCGCACATATTTTTCTCGGCATTCCTAAAACTGCCACAAAGGAAGATTCGACAAGGATCCAGCAGCGGATGGACTCGGTTTATCATCGTCTGACCAGAGGCAACGCGTTTGAAGAACTGGTGAAACCCTATTCCGAGGACAAGGGCTCCGCAGCAAAAGGCGGTGTGTTGCCTGCATTTGGCGTGAACAGGATGGTGCCTGAATTTGTTGAGGCAATCTACTCCCTGAACAATCCAGGCGACTACACAAAACCAATTCTTACACCCTACGGCTGGCATATCGTGAAACTCATTGAGAAAAAAACACCCAGGACAATTGAAGAGGAAAAATCGGAACTGAAACAAAAGGTGATGAAGGACAGCCGCGGCAGCCAGACCCGCAAGGTGGTGCTTGAACGGATCCGTAAAGAGAACCCGGTTGTTGAAAACCAGTCGGCCCTGAAAGAATTTTACAAAGTGGTGACCGACAGCATCTTTTTCGGTAAATGGCAGGCCTCACAGGCTAAGGAGCTGACAAATATGATCTGCAAAATCGGTAATATGACCTTCCTGCAAAAGGACTTCACCGATTATCTGGTCGTAACCCAGCGCAAACAGGAAAAAATGAACATTGAGTTCTATGTAAATAAACAGTATGCCGAATTCCTGGACGAAAGCCTCCTCAAATGGGAGAATTCACAGCTGGAACAGAAATACCCCGAATTCAAGGCGCTCATGACCGAATACCGGGACGGAATTCTCCTGTTTGATCTTACCGATCAGAAGGTATGGTCAAAGGCCGTGAAAGATACGGTTGGTTTAAAAGAGTTCTATGAGAAAAACAAGAGTAACTATATGTGGGAAACCCGCCTTGATGCAAGTATCTACACGGTAAAAGATTCCAAATTGGTGCAGAAGGTTAAAAACTTCATCAAATCGGGATTATCGGATGCCGACCTGCTGAAGGAGTTGAATACCGATTCGTTGAAGGTGCTGACAATCGAAAGTAATAAATTTTCCAGGAAGGAAAATAAAATGATCGACTCGGTTGCATGGGCCCCTGGACTTTCAGGTGATGTCACAATCAATGGCGCAACGGTGTTTGTCAACGTTAGGAAGGTTTTGAAACCTGAAATCAAAGAGCTTCATGAAGCACGGGGCCTTATTACAGCCGATTACCAGAATTTCCTTGAAAAGGTCTGGATCCAGTCACTGAGGGCCAAATACCCGGTTGATATCAAGCGGGATGTGCTCGCAAAAATTAAATAGCCTCCATCATTGAATAAAATACTGATCTTATTTTTAATTCTTGCCACCTCCTGCTCCACCTTTTTTAAAAAAAAAAGCGAGCGGGTGCTGGCAAGGGTTTACGATGATTATCTTTATGAATCGGATGTGAAAGGGATCGTTACTCCCGGAACACTGCCCAAAGACAGTATTGCCATAACCCGCAGTTTCATTGAAAACTGGATTCACCAGCGGCTTGTTCTCCAGCAGGCCCGGAAAAACCTCACTGGCAGCCAGCTTGATTTCACCAAACAGCTTGAAAATTATAAAAATTCGCTGACGATTTACGAATACGAAAATGCACTGGTTCGGCAAAACCTCGACACTATCGTAACTGATGAGGAGATCCAGAATTATTACGATGCAAACCAGCAGAATTTCCTGCTGAAAGACAACATCGTTCAGATTCAGTATGTGAAGCTTCCCCTGAAATCAACCTATTCGAAGCAGATCAATAAACTGTTGGGCTCCGACGACCAGGATGATAAAAACAAGCTGGCTGCACTCTGTGAAAAACAGGCGGCCGATTATTTTCTTGACAGTCAGAATTGGTTGCTTTTCAGCGATTTGCTGAAACAGATACCGATTAAGTCATATAACCAGGAGGATTTTTTGAAAAACCACCGGGAACTTGAATACCAGGATTCGCTCTATACCTACCTGGTAAGGTTCAGGGATTTTAAGATAAAAGAAAGCGTATCGCCGCTGAGCTTTGAAAAGCAACGGGTCCGCGATATCATCCTGAACAAGCGAAAGCTGGAATTGATCAGCCGGATGCAGGATTATATATACGCGAACGCACAAAAGAAAAATGTTTTTGAGATTTATTAATGGGAACTGTTCCCAAAATTATAACCAATGAAAATCCTTCGCCTTTTCCTGATTCTTTTAACAATTTCAATGGCGGCAATGACGCCAACGCATGCATGGTCACAGAACGATTCGCTCGTTGATGGTGTGGTGGCTGTCGTGGGAGGTAATGTCATC
>JBAXFZ010000566.1:0-2336 GCA_037139685.1 Bacteroidota bacterium | reverse complement strand
ACAGGCGTTAGCCCATCCTGAAAGTTCACAAAGGGGCGGGTTTCCTGTTTTCAGGATGCTCTCCTCCGATTCGAGCACCAGGTATGCTGCACCTTCACCAAGGTTGATTCCTGCACGGTTAAGGTCAAAGGGTTTGCAGGGATCTTTATCAAGGATTTTCAGTGCGTTGAACCCGTTGAGATGAAATTTTGTAAGCGATTCGCAGCCGCCTGCCAGCACCCGGTCTAGCCGCCCGCTCCTGATCATCCGGGCACCGAGCATGATTGCGTTTGCCGAGGATGAACAGGCCGTGCTGATGGTGGTCACAAAATCGTGAATGCCGGTAAGGAGTGCAATTTTTTCAGTACTGTCGGCACAATCGTAAGATCCGATATATGCGTTTTTGGAATCGTTTGAAAGAAAGTCGTTATAATACAACTCGCAGCGATCCATGCCGCCAACCGTTGTCGCGGAGATGAGCCCGGTTTTCAGACCGGTGTTTGTATCAAGCCGGCCATGACGAAAGGCCTCACCGGCGGCGATAAGCCCAAGCAGTGCATTTCGGGAGTATCCTTCTCCATGCAAAATGGCTGCCATGGAAAGAAGCTCCCCGTGGCTTTTTGGAACCTCACCGACAAGCAGCTCATCCCGGAGCAGCGTTTCGATGTGTTGGATTGGTCCGATCCCGGTTTGCGATCGGAGCAGTGAGCCGAGGGTCTCTGCTATATTATTGCCGATGCAGGAGATGATGCCATACCCGGTGATAAATATCCGCCTGGGCATCGGCCATCACTTTTTGTGCTCCATGATATAGGCGGCCATCGTACGAATTGACTGGAATATCTTCTTTCCGTCTTTGGGATCTTCAATCTTTATTCCATAATTTTTCTCCATCAAAACGATGAGTTCGAGTGCATCAATCGAATCAAGTCCCAGACCCTCTCCAAATAAGGAGGCATCCGGGTTGATGTCATCCGGCCCGATATCTTCAAGGTTTAATTGTGCAATTACCTCTCTCTTAAGTTTTTCTATTAATTCGTCCATTTTTCAAAGTCAGTTTTGAGACATTAATAAATTCAGATTTTTCGATGTGAAGGGAAGTCCACTGAATGACGGAACCCCATTGTTCAGCGGCAGGTCCGCCTTTTCAACCAATACCATCAGTGCATTGTAACTGTTACCCATCATTTCAATCCATCCGCATAAACAGGCTTCCACCCGGTCATTCTCAAATAATTCGCCGATATACCTGCACATGAGCGTTCCATCGAACGTTTCAGAGATTAAAAAGGCATTCTCGCCTTTAATTTGATTTTTGATACAAATTTCCCCTATCACAATATTCGGCAGGGTATAAACGAAAACAGAGGGACTTGGAAAATAACCGGCACGGTCGATGATCGTTTCGTTGTGTGCAATATCCGTATCGAGACTTGAACTCGAGTTACAGAGAACCACTCCTACTTTCCCGGGCCGGTATTTTACAATGTTCGCCTCCTTTAAAACCAATTCTGCAGCTATGAATCCCAATTTACTGACGGAATCCATCTTGTAAAATTTCGGGTAGCTGATCTGTTCCTGTTTGTAAACAGATTTTATGAATTCAGCAAATTTAGCAATATTTTCCTGATAAAATACGAGCCGGTCGTTGGCGATGACCTTGTTGTTGAAAAGCCTGCAGTAAGAGGTAATGATGAGTTCCATGTCAGATTTTCTGAAAAGTTATTGCTGCATTGCATCCGCCAAACCCGGATGCTGTTTTAAGGCATGAGTCAACACTGATGCTTTGAATCCTGGTTATCACATTCAACGGTACAGAAACACCGGTGGAGTCAAAACCTGCCGAAGGGTATAGTGTGTTGTCGTGCATGGACGACACAGCTGCAACGGATTCAATCAGCCCTGCTCCACCCAGTGTATGACCCCAATAACCTTTGAAACTGTTGACCGGGGCGGCTGAAAGCCCGCTTAATTCAAAGGCTTTTGACTCCATTTCATCATTGAAGGAGGTGGCCGTACCGTGAGCTGATATATAATCAATGTCAGCCGGCTCCAGGGAAGCCTCCTGAATAGCCAGGTTAATGGCATCAGATAATTCCCTGCCGGTTCGTGATGGACCCGAGATATGGTTGGCATCATTGCTGGTGGCTGCGCCGGTGATCCGGATTTGTGTGCCGGCTGAAACACCTGGGATGCCCGAAAGCACCATGGTCCCGCAGCCTTCCCCGAGCGACAGGCCGGAACGGTTGACATCGAAGGGTTTGCACGGGTCCGGGCTTACAGCCTGGAACGACTGGAAACCGGCAATGACGAATTCGGATGTAATGTCTCCTCCGGTCACCACTGCGTGTTCGTAA
>JBAXFZ010000565.1:0-2343 GCA_037139685.1 Bacteroidota bacterium | reverse complement strand
GGTGAACCGCGTGGTTTACGATATCAGTTCGAAACCGCCCGCAACGATTGAGTGGGAGTGAAGGTAGCGAGGTAGCGAGGTAGCGAGGTAGCGAGGTAGCGAAATAGTGAAATAGCGAAGTTGCGAGGTAGCGAAATAAAGGAAAAGTTTGGAACAGGGTCTTATAAAAATCCCGGACACCGAAGGAGTCCGATGATTGTAGAACAGGAATATCACCTCCATCCTGTTTTCCGCGCCGGAGGCGCGGGAGGGCAAAAAATACCGAACTTCGGGATAATTGCAAATATTCGGAAATTGCAGAAAAGATTGTGTGTGAATTGAGAGATGAAATATTTGTTATATTTACAGGAGATGAACTTTAGCGTGATCCAATGAGAAAAATACCTGTACTGATCGCTTTTATTTTACTCGCCATTCTGCCCGACCCGCAGGTGCGGGCGCAGACATCACTGGAATTGCTGAAACAGATTCGTTCATCGGTTATTGAAAAAATTGATGGCAGGGAGTTCTATATTCACACTGTCAAACGCGGGCAGACCCTCTACATGATCTCCAAGGCCTATGGCGTTGAGGTGAATGATCTTATCCGTGAAAATCCCCAGGTTAAGGAGGGGCTTAAAGCCGATGAGAAGATCCGGGTCCCGGTACCCGGCCAGCCCGCACCCGTTCCTGCAAAGCAGGTAAAACCTTCAGCAGCGGGCCCAAAGCAGCCAGCCGCTGCGAAACATGCAAATGAGGAGGCTGCCGCTGTAAAGCCTGATTCGGCCGTAGTTGCAGAATTGCCGTGCGGTAAGGACAATTCCTCGAAAAAGACGGTCTATAAGGTTGCCTTAATGCTCCCGCTTTACCTCGGGGAAGTTGATGGCCTTAATGCCGAAAACCCTGATCCGAAAATACTGGAATCGGCCAAATCCCTCCAGTTCCTGCCGTTTTACGAGGGGTTCCGCCTTGCGCTTGATTCTCTTGAAAAGACAGGGATCAGGATCAGACTTTATGTTTACGATGTGGATAAGGACACCGCCCGGACCAGGCAAATCCTGAAAAAACCGGAGATGAAATCGGTCGATCTTATCTTCGGGTTGTTGTACCACCGCAATTTCCAGATCGTCGCTGAATTTGCCAAAAAAAACAAGATCAACCTGGTGAACCCGGTTTCGGAACGAAGCGAACTGGTGAACGGAAATCCTTATGTTTTCAAGGTACAACCCTCTAAAAAGTCACAGCTGGACGGGTTGGCCGAATATATGTCGCGTGCCTTCAGCCGTGGCCAGGTGCTGATCGTACGCAGCGGCCAGTATGGAGATAAGGATGCACCTGATCAGCTGAAAAGGGAGTGCCACGAACATGGTCTTACTGTGAGAATCGTTGAAGGCCAGGAGAATGCAATCGCTGCACTATCAAAAGAAAAGGATAATTACCTGGTTGTGTTTTCAGATAATACGGCCTATGCGTTTGATCTTACGAGAAGGTTGTTCGAGCTTCGCAACGAATATGCACTGACCCTCGTTGGCTTGCCCGACTGGTCGGCCATGGAGGGGCTGGAAACCGAATACCTGGTGGCGCTGAAAACACATATTATCGCCGAGTCGTTTATCGATTACGAAAATCCTGAGGTAAAGAAGTTTGTTCTCAAATACCAGGGAACCTATCATTCCGATCCCGTGCTCCTCGGGTTCCAGGGATTTGACCTGGCAGTTTATTTCCTGACTGCGTTGCACGCTTATGGCACGGGCTTTCAGCGCTGCCTTGACGAGATGAAGGTCAGTTCAATGCAAAATCATCCTGTTTACCGCCAGGCAAAGGGTAACGGGTTTGAAAACCAGCATTGGATGATCTACAAATATGACAATTACAGGCTTGTAACAGTCAACTGATTTACACTTTTGAGGGAATAGCCAGCAGGGGTACGTTTGCTGCAAAAAGATTCTTCTTCGTTATATTTTTAGTGAAGAACAGGTAGAACAGGCTTCGTTTATGCGGCTGAAATACGATCAGGTCGATCTTGTTCTCAACCACATATTGATCAACCGCCTTCTGGTTGTCATCCGCCACCTCCACCACTTCAAAATCAATCAGGTTCTCCTTCTCCTCTTTGCTGAAATTCATCCGGAGAGCCTTCATCCGTGAAAGTTCGTCGGTCTGTTTTGACCTGGTTATGAAATGAACAACCTTGATTTTAAAGGAAAATGGGGCGAAAAGTTTAAACAGGTCGGCAACTGTCGCCGAATTTGCATCCGAAAGGTCGGCGGCCAGCATGATATGCTGAAATCCCTGGAAAGACCTGATATCAGGTACAGTGATCACGGGAATCTTCGCATTTTCGATGATATAGGTTGAGACTTT
>JBAXFZ010000564.1:0-2345 GCA_037139685.1 Bacteroidota bacterium | reverse complement strand
CATGGGCGCCGAAATCGGTGCTACCTGTTCGGTGTTTACCTATGATTCGAAAATGAAAGCTTACCTGGAAGCTACAGGAAGGCATGACGTGGCCTTGCTTGCCGATCAGAATGCCGGGCATCTTGGACCTGATGCGGAGATTCGTGCAAACCCGGAAAATTACTACGACCAGTTCATCCGGATCAACCTCTCGGAGGTGGAACCCTATATCAACGGGCCTTTTTCACCGGATATCGCACACCCGATCTCCGAATTCAAAGCATTTGTAAGAGAGAACAACTATCCTGAAACGCTGGAAGTTGGCCTGATAGGTTCCTGTACAAACTCCTCCTACGAAGATATTTCACGTGCGTCGTCAGTTGCCAAACAGGCAGGGGAGAAGAATCTGAAGGTGAAAGCTGAGTTTGTCGTTACCCCGGGTTCCGAGCAGATCAGGTACACCTGCGAACGCGATGGTTTATTGGAGCCATTCACCGGCATCGGCGGGGTGATCATGGCCAATGCCTGCGGACCCTGTATCGGCCAGTGGTCACGGAAAATGGATAATCCCGACCGGAAAAACTCCATCCTGAACTCCTTTAACAGGAATTTTGCCAAACGGAATGATGGCAATGCCGGCACCCATAGCTTTATCGCCTCCCCGGAGATCGTTACGGCACTGACCCTTGCTGGAAGCCTTACCTTCAACCCCATGAAGGACACCATCACCAATGAATCGGGACAACCTGTTACCCTTGATGAGCCAAGGGGCGAAGAATTGCCGTTAAATGGCTTTGACGTTAAAGATCCCGGGTATCTTGCACCCCCGGCGAATTCAGCAGGGGTCAATGTAAGCGTCAGCCCGTCGTCCGACCGACTGCAATTGCTTGAACCATTTGATGCATGGGAGGGCAATGACCTGACCGGGATGCGCCTGCTGATCAAGGCTAAGGGTAAATGCACCACCGACCATATTTCGATGGCGGGCCCCTGGCTTAAATTCCGCGGGCACCTTGACAATATCTCCAACAACCTGCTGATGGGAGCCGTCAACTGCTTCAACGAGAAGACAAATGCCGTAAAAAACCCTGAAACCGGGGAATATGGTGAGGTTTCGAAGACTGCCCGTATTTACAAGGCTAAGGGAATCCCTACCATCATTGTCGGGGATGAGAATTACGGGGAGGGCTCATCCCGTGAACATGCAGCCATGGAGCCCCGTCACCTTGGCGTTCGGGCAGTGCTTGTAAAATCATTTGCACGCATCCATGAAACCAACCTGAAAAAGCAGGGAATGCTTGCGCTAACCTTTGCCAACCCGGGCGATTACACACGGATCAGGGAAAATGACCTGCTGGACCTGGCCGGACTGACCACCCTCACCCCCGGGAAACAGCTGACCCTGAAACTTCATCACGACGATCAGACAGTTGAAGAGATTGCAATTAACCACAGTTACAACGACCTGCAGATCCAGTGGTTCAAGGCAGGGAGTGCCCTTAATTATATGAAAACCCTAAAATAGACAGATATGATAATAGACGATTTCCTGAAAGACCTTGCAGTGCTGTCTGAAGACTCCTGCAAAATAGATGAATCCTTATTCAAGCAATTCGATGTGAAGCGCGGGCTGCGGAATGCCGACCATACCGGGGTCCTGGTGGGCCTCACACGTGTAGGGAGTGTTGTTGGATACGAAAAAATAAATGACAAGCTCGAAGCAATCGACGGCAAACTGATATATCGTGGCATTGATATCAGGGACCTTGTGCATGGCAGCCAGTCGGCACAGCGTCCGGGTTTCGACGAAACGGTATTTTTGCTCCTCTTCGGAAGGCTTCCCGTGAAAGATGAACTTGACCGTTTTTCTGCCGGGCTTGCCGAACAGCGCGCCCTGCCTGAAAATTTCAACCGCGACATGATCCTTACCATGAAGGGCAAGGACATCATGAATATGCTGGCCCGCTCGATCCTGGCTCTTTACACCCTGGATGAAAAAGCCGATGACACCTCGATTGAGAATATTTTAAAGCAATCTATCAGCCTGATTGCCAAGATCTCAACTATCGCGGTCTATTCTTATCATGCCATGCGCCACCTGATTTACTACGATACGCTTACTGTAAGGTATCCTGACAAGAAGCTCAGCACTGCCGCGAATTTCCTGTATATGCTCAAGGGCAACGATTATACGGCTCTCGAGGCTGAACTTTTAGACCTGTCGCTTGTTTTGCATGCAGAGCACAGCGGGGGGAACAATTCAACCTTTACCACGCGCGTTGTCAGTTCAAGCGGTACCGATACCTATTCGGCCATCGTTGCAGCCATTGGTTCGCTCAAGGGACCATTGCATGGCGGCGCCAATA
>JBAXFZ010000563.1:0-2363 GCA_037139685.1 Bacteroidota bacterium | reverse complement strand
GTTTATGAGTAAGATACGAATGATTTTAACATTTTTTAATAGACACTAGTGAAAACATGTCGAAACGCCATCCAGCGAAGCTGATGAAATTTACCCCATTGCAGTTGCCAACCATCCGGGGCAGGTTCTTTTTGTATGGCAGGTTGGACCGATGTCGGTTACCGACAGTGCAACTGTAAAGTGGGCACTCTATGATACCAGCGGTATCTTCACCGGCCAGCAGGGAACTGCCGGACGTACCTTTTCAGGAACCAAGGCAACTGCCTTTGTAGGCACCGACGATCAGTTCTATATCGTGGTCAATGCAGCAAACCTCGCCGCAACAGGACCAGGCAGGGAAATCCCGGGATTGAAGATATATCCTGACCCTGCAAAGAACTTTATCAGCATTACCGGGATCCGTGAAAAAACCGTTCTTGCGCTTTACAACTTATCCGGCGAGATGGTCCTGAGAAAGGAGACCGGGACAGATACAATCCTCCAACTTCAAAACCTGGAACCGGGAGTTTATGCATTGGTTTTATCCGGACACACTGGCAGGTCAGCCAGGAAGATTCTAATAAAGAACTAGCCCATTTTATTTTCAAAACGCAACCGGGAATGGCCCATACCAAAACAACAGTTTTTATATTTTCATCCAGCCCTGCGGCAGCCAGGCGGATGGGCTTAACCTTGCTGGGACTCTTCCTGGCCCTCTTTTTTTCAGGTATCAGCGGTCAAAACATTCATCCTGTCAGGGTTGGAATCTTTACCGACTGCCAGTATTGCAACTGCCCTTCCCTGGGAGTGCGCAACTACAGGCTTTCCCTGGCAAAGCTGGACAAGTGCATCAGGAAATTCAACTCCCTCCCGCTTGATGCCGTGTTCCATCTTGGCGACATGATTGACCACGATTACGAAAGTTACGACAGCATTTTACCACGTTTTCATGAGTTCACCGCCCCGTTGCACCTGGTACTGGGCAACCACGACTACTTGATCAGGAAAAGGTACAAACCCGGCTTAAAGGATCACATCGGCATGAAGGAGGACCATTATGTTGCCGATTTTGCAAACTGGCGGTTTATTGTTTTGAACGGGGACGATATCAGTTTTTCTGCACCTCAGGACAAGAAACAGAAGGAAGAACGCAACGAACTGATCACAACCCTTTACAGCCAATTGCGCCTGAATGCGATGCCATGGAACGGAGGTATCGGCCGCGACCAGCTGGCATGGCTAAAAGCCAGGCTCGATCAATCGCAGCGCGATGGCCTGAATGTGATAATTTTATGCCATTTCCCCCTCTTCTCCAGGGCGAACCATAACCTTTTCAACAATGAGGAGGTTTTTAACCTGATATCAGGCTATGCTTGCGTGAAAGCCTATTTCAATGGCCACTATCATGCCGGTGATTATAAAATAAAAGAGGGCATTCACCTTGTCAATTTCATGGGGATGGTCGACACAGACGAAAATGCCTTTTCTGTCGTTACACTTACATCCGACAGCATCCTCATCAGGGGTTACGGCCGTGAACCCGACAGGAACCTGAGAATAAGGACAAATTCCGTAAAGCCGGAACCAGGGAAAAAAGCAATCAAACATTAATTTCTGTTATCAACTGCCGGGATAGCAGTGTCGCTAAGGGGGTCAACTGCCAATAATAAAATGCTTTGTTCTTTTGCTGCGTTCGAGGTTGATTATCATGCTATGTGATCCTGAATTACCATATCACCCTGTTTTCCCGAATATTTTGAACCTATTGGGGAAAATCATAAGTTTGTAGTAAATTTCAACCAGCCTGTCATGAAATACCCCCACGGCTCACTACTTATGGTCCTGCTGATGTTATCGCTGGGATCATGCCAATGGATGAAAAATTCAGCCAAAAAAGCAGCAACTGCAGATTCAGCATCAACCACCTCAATTATGAAAATTCATTTCGGAAATGCAGGTCAGAAAGAGGTATCTCTTTACACCCTGTCCAACAGCAATGGAATATCGGTTAAAATAACCAACTATGGAGCGATCATCACCTCCATCCTGGTTCCCGGCAAAAAAGGGAAAACCGGCGACATCGTGCTGGGCTACGACAGCCTAAGCGATTACCTGGCCAGCTCTCCCTATTTTGGCGCTATTGTAGGCCGCTTCGCCAACAGGATCGCAAAAGGTCGTTTCACCCTTGAGGGGAAGCAGTACCAGCTGGCTGTAAATAACGGAAATAACAGCCTGCACGGCGGCATTAAGGGATTCGACAAAGTCGTATGGGATGCACGTGAAATCAGGGATTCATCCTCCTGCTCTCTTGAACTGACCTATCACAGCCGGGATGGCGAGGAGGGATACCCGGGCACCGTGGATTTCTCTGTCACCTATACGCT
>JBAXFZ010000562.1:0-2378 GCA_037139685.1 Bacteroidota bacterium | reverse complement strand
CACCATGTCGCCCATCGAGCCCATTACGCGGGTGCGGCGGCCGCTGTAAGAAGTGAAGGCTTCCATCGAAAAATTTGCAGTGACCTGGCCCTCAAACTGGATAGAGGTAACGTAATGGTCGGGTTGATCATTCTCCATCCGGTAAACACACCGGCCGTAATTGGTGGTCTTCAGGTAGTCAAGGATCGCATCCCCTTGTTTTTCTTTCTCCTCCGGAAGGTCAAATACATAGAGCCAGCCCCGTTCCCGGTAGTAGATCTTCATTGCGGAATAAGGGCAGGCTGCCTCAACGGTACAGCCATTCATGCACCGGTCCGTACTTCCTTCCGGTGCATTTTCCTTGCGGAACCACTTCAGCCCTCCCATGGCCACAATGGTTTCACTTTTCTTGCCGGTCATCCACCGCAGGATATCGAGATCGTGGCAGCTCTTCGCCAGGATGATGGGGGTGGTTTGTCTGGAGTCGTGCCAGTTGCCGCGCACATAGGAGTGCGACATGTGGATGTGCTCGATCGGCTCCATATGCTGGATGCTTACCAGTTCTCCAATGGACCCCTCGTCGATCAGCTTTTTCATTTTGATGAAATAGGGCGAATAGCGCAGCACATGGCAAACCGCCACGATCCGGCCGGTTTTGCGGGTCATGGCCAGGATGTCGCGGCACTGCTGTGCCGTTTGTGCCATGGGCTTCTCAAGCAGGACATCATATCCCATTTCCATTGCTTTCATGCAGGGTTCATAATGAAGATGGTCGGGCATGGTGATGATGATGGCATCAGCAAATTTGGGTAGTTTGAAAACATCCTCCCAGGTAACGAACCTGTTCTTGTCGGGGATGTTGTGTTTTTTTGCGTATCACTCATTCCTGATGGGGATCGGTTCAGCCACCCCGACAATGGTGATCTGTTCCGGAAAATTTGAGGAATAACCTCCATAGACGTTGCCCCTGCTTCCCGCCCCGCAGGTAATGGCTGTGACCGGGCGGTTCAGCGGATTGTCAATAGGTTTGAATATTTCGTCCAGGTTAAGTCCGTATTCATGTACTCCTTCACGGGAGTGAGAAAAACCATCGATACCCAGGGTTGCTGCGCCAAGAGTCAGTCCCATGGTTTTGAGTGCCTGCCGGCGGGAAATATTTCTTTTCATTTGTGTGGAATAGGCATACGAAGATATTAAGATTTTCCTGCAATACTGTACAGTCAATCTCCGTTTATTTTGAAACCCGATCAGTTCTATGGCAAAATCACGTGAATTTCTTGTTGCAGGCTTTATTGCATTGATGTTTACCCTGCTTTTTTATCATCAGTCAATCGGCCTTAACCTCCTGATTTTTGAATTTGTTTTGCTTTCCCTGATCTGGTACTTCACCCCGGTAAAAAAGATTACCCTCAATGGATGGTTGTTGACGTCTGGAGTGGTGGTCACGGCAATTTTCACGCTGGTTCATGCCTCTGCTTTTGTGATCATCATGAATGTGATTTCACTGCTTTTCTGGACCGGCTGGCTGCTGCTCCCGGGTGGCCGGTCGCTGGTTTCCATTGCCGGGCTGGCGTTAGGCAACCTTGCAAATGCACCCATGAATACATTCAGCCAGGTCATGGTTCATACCGGACAATCGGACCGCTCACGCCACCGGTTGAGGCAGACGGTTTATTTTGTTCTTCCCATGATACTCATCCTGTTTTTTCTCGTGATATACAGTGCCTCGAACCCGTATTTTTCAAATATTGTAGAAAAATTACTCCGGTTTCCCGGTCAATGGCTGGAAAAGTTACTGGCACATGTTAATTTTTCACTGATGGGGGTGTTATTGCTGGGGACATGGACAGCTGTTATTTTTATTTTCAGGAAACAAATTGGGATCATTCCCTCCTGGGATGAAAACACCCCTGAAACCCTGCAGCATCACCGCCGGCCAGGTTCCGGCGGCGGGTTCCGGATGCTTGCCCTGAAGAGCGAGTACCGGGCAGGCTTATTCCTCCTGGTGGTTCTGAACCTGCTGATCCTGTTGCAAAATGTACTCGACATCTGGTTTGTGTGGTTTAATTTTAAGTGGAATGGACAGTATCTGCGGCAATTTGTTCATGAAGGCACCTACCTGCTGATATTTTCCATCCTGATCTCGATCGGCATCATCCTTTGGCTGTACCGGGGAAATCTTAACTTTTTGAAAGGAAACAGTCTTCTCAGGAAGCTGAGCTATGCATGGCTTTTACAGAATATGGTGCTGGTTATTTCGGTCGCCATTCGCAACGGATGGTATATTTATCATTATGCCCTGGCCTATAAGCGCATCGGGGTATTCGTTTTCCTGGCACTGACCTTCATCGGGCTGATCACCGTGATGGTTAAAGTGGGCAGTTGCAGAACCTCATTTT
>JBAXFZ010000561.1:0-2378 GCA_037139685.1 Bacteroidota bacterium | reverse complement strand
GGTCCATAATACACTCGCATAGTGGGTGGCAGTTGCTCCGCTTAACGCATATCCCGAACCGCTGCAGGTGGCCGCATTCGGGCCTGCATAAGCTGTCGGACTGTTCGTGATTGTAAGGGTCATCGCACTTGAATCTCCCGCACAGGGAATTCCGCAACAACTGGAGCATTTGATATAAAGGACAACGGATCCGTTTGTTATATCAGCAGTTCCCGGGGTATAGGTCGGATGCAACAGGGTCGGGTCGTTAAAGTAACCGGTCCCGGTTGTCCCCCATGTCATCGTTCCGCAATTAAGCGCACTGGATGCATTCGGGGTATAGGTCGAACCCTGGCAAATTGTTGCATTGGACCCGGCTTCAACATCGCACGGAGGATAAATTGTAACATCAACAAGATCCTTGAGGGTATCGCAAACTCCGTTATAGATTCCCCATGAGAATGTGTATGTACCGGCTACGAGATTCGTTACCAGTGTTGAAGGGCTTCCCGCCGAGGCAATCACAGCATTGGATGCGCCTGCAGGTTTTGAAACCTGCTGCCACAATCCTGAACCGTAGGCCGGGGTATTTCCTGTCAGTGTTGTGGAAACCGATGTGGCTGTCAGGCACAACTTCTGGTCGTTCCCGGCAAAGGGAGAGGTGGGGTAATGGTAATTGGTTACAGTCATGTCGGCAGAATCTTTGCAAACACCTGAACCATACGTTGTGGTAATGGTATACCTGAATACATAAGGTGTACTGCTTCCTATTAGTCCTACAACAGTCGCGACCGGTGAATTTGACGGTGAAGGAGTCACTACACTCGGGCCGGATACAAATTTCCAGCTGCCGGTGCTTCCCGTCGGAGGCCAATTGCCTGTAAGGAAGGTCATATACTGGTTGCAAAGGCGCTGGTTGTCACCTGCAACAGCTGTGGGTGAAGTTGTAACTGTCACTGTTGCACAACTGGATGTCAGCGAATTACAGCCATTTACGGGCTGGGTCACAAGCACCTGGTAATAGGTTGTCTGGGTAAGTCCGGTGGCCGTATAACTGCTGTTGGTGGCACCGCTGATGCTGGTAAAACCGCTGCATCCTGTAATACTTTTTTGCCATTGGTAATTGAATGTTCCTGTACCGCCTGCCGCCGTAACACTCATTGTATGGGTGGATGCGCTGCAGCCCAGGGTTGCACCGACGGGCTGAACCGAGATGGTCGGATCGGCCACTATATTCACGACGGCACAGGTGGATTCCAGCTGGGTACAAGAGGGGGATGAGGTACTGATGATACATTTGTAATACCTGACGCCAACCGGCAGGGCATTTGAAGTATAGGTGTTGTTTGTAGCCCCTGCGATGTTGAAGTACCCGTAATCACAATCGAATGGAGAAACCTGCCACTGGTAAGTGTAGGTCGCTGTTCCTCCATCGGAACCAACTGCCACGCTCAGTGTTACTGTTCCGCCGGTACACAGGTCAGTACTGGCAACAGGCTCTGTGGTAATATGTGGTATGTGAACCATAACAGTACTCGATGTGACAGGATCACACCCGTTACCGGTTGAAGATATCTGCACCCTGAACTGGGTTGAGGCTGTCAATGCCTGTGTTGTATAGCTTGGATTGGTTGCAGTTCCCGGAGCTGTAACCCATGAAGATCCATCATAATACTGCCACAGGTATTGAAGCGAAGGTGTTCCTCCGCTTGCAATAACTGAAAGCACAGTGGTTGTGCCACTGCAGATGGTTGCATCCGAAGGTTGCGTATTGATGGTCGGATCGGGAACAACAGTAACGGTTGCAGTTGCACTGTAAGCTGTATTGCAATCGCTGCCGGTTGCCGAAACAACAGCACGGTAGTAAGTAGTCACGGTCAGTGCGGGAGTCGTATAGGAAGTTAGAGTGGCACCTGAAATGGGTGACCATGGTCCTGATGTGCTGGTTGTTGAATTTTGCCATTGATAGGTCAGGAATGGAGTTCCGCTGGTAGCAGTAACCGTCATCATATGATTGCCCCCTGTACAGATGGTAGCGCCGACCGGATCAAGGGTGATCAACGGATCTGCCACAACAGTAACGGTCGCAGGATTTGAGGTTGCCGTTCCGCAACCGTCGCCGGTAGCCGTAACATAACACCTGTACTGGAAGTTTCCCGGGACTGAAATAGCTGTTACTGTAAGCGAATTGGTTGCTTCTCCTGAATAGACAGAACCTGCAGGCGTACCGTTCGATACGGCGTTCCATGTAACCCCGTTATAATATTGCCATTCATAAACCAGGGAAGGAGTTCCTCCCGTGGCGACAATACTCATGGATGCAATACCCCCGACGCAGATCGCAGCGGGATTTACAGGCTGTGTTGTGATGCTCGGATCAGCGATAACATTATAGGAGG
>JBAXFZ010000560.1:0-2379 GCA_037139685.1 Bacteroidota bacterium | reverse complement strand
GCTGCCCTTGAGGCAGCACGCAACCTTGCCCGGGAAGATGACCTCGTGTTTGCAGGAGGCAGCACCTTTGTGGTTGCGGAGGTGTTGTAAAAACGACTTGCGCTTTGCAATTGTTGATTTTGAATTTGCGGGATTGATCAGCCCGCCATCCGGGGGATTCCGGTGGGGGAATGTCAGCCTCCCGAGATCAGGTGCAGGACATGGACATCGTCACCGTCGTGGATTAGAACAGTTTCGTATTCGGTTTTCCTGACCAGGGCACCGTTGATTTTGATCACCAGCATCTTAAAAGTGAAATTTTTATATTTCAGCAAATCAGCCACCGACATCTGATCCCCCTGAATTTCCTCGGCATTGTTGTTCAACTGTATTTTCATCCCTACCTGTTTTTCCCTTTAAACCTCATTAAAAATTGATTATTTGCAATCACAGCTTACGATCACAAAGGCTTGACCTGTCTTTAAATGACCTCTCCCCGACCGCATTTCGCTATTTCGCTATTTCGCCACCTAACAAAATTTCCACCACCACATTCGCCTGCATATTGGCAACCATCCCAACCCTGGGGGCAATCGGGGGCATACCGGGAGCGATTTCCGTAACTTCATCCCCGCAGATATAGAGATTACCGGCTCTGCGGCAATGGATCAGATCATTCATCCCCCACCCTGCCATTCCAAGCCCGATCACAAGGGGAACCCGGGGCATTACGGTCAGTATTGTCTCGATGAACATCTCCTTCTGGCCGGCCTGGTCAAAGGCTTCGACAATAACATCACAACCTGCAAATATTGACGGTATGTTTTCGGGAGTCAGCCGCAGATCGTGGCTGATGAGGAGTACCTCCGGGTTTATCCGGCTGATGTTCTCCCTGAGGGCAATGACCTTTTTCATCCCAACCTGGTCAGCGAAATAATACTGGCGGTTCAGGTTGCTTTTGGACACAATGTCAAAATCAGCAAAAACCAGGGTTCCTATACCTATCCGTGCAAGGGCTACGGCACAGTTTGAACCCAGTCCGCCGCAGCCGGCAATACCAACTCTCCTGCTTTTCAGGCTATCTGAGATCTCTTCAAAAGTCATAATTTCTGCCGAAATCCATTGTGTAAAATTAGAAACAAAAACTTTTCCGGCTGTCCGGTTTGCCATAAAAGGGCCGGAATCCGGTATTAACTTATCCTGCCGTACAGCGAATCACGCTCATAGGGAGAACGCTTAGCCTCTGTGATCATGGCGACCATCTGCGACACCGTCATCACCGGGTTCTGGTCTTCGGCTCCAGCAAGCGAGTAGATCTGGGTTGAATCGTTAATGGTTCCGTCCAGGTCGTCGACACCGAAGGAGAGGGATATTTGGGCCAGTTTCCGTCCAACAGCAGGCCAGTAGGCCTTTAAATGCGGAAAATTATCCAGGTAAACCCGCGCCACTGCATACATCTTCATGTCTTCAACAACCGAAACCTCGGCAATGCCGGACATGGCGTTGTTGCTGTTGTGAAATTTCAACGGGATAAATGCATTGAATCCTCCCGTCCTGTCCTGGAGCTGCCTCAATCGTTCCAGGTGGTCGATACGCTGGGCATAGCTTTCCATATGGCCATACAGCATCGTCGCATTGGAAGGTATCCCCAACTGGTGTGCCGTTTCATGTATTTCAAGCCATGTTTGAGAGTTCGACTTCATCCCGCAGATCTCCCGCCTGATGGTTTCATCAAATATTTCGGCCCCGCCACCGGGGATGGAGCCAAGACCGCACGATTTGAGGTAACTCAGCCCGTCCCGGAAGCTCATCCCTGCCTTTTTAATCATGTAGTCCAGTTCTACCGCCGAATAGGCCTTGACATGCAGGGCCGGCCTTGCAGCCGTGATCCGGGCCAGCAAATCACCATAATAATAAATATCCCTGTCGGGATGAACGGCACCGGTAATATGCAGCTCAGTTACATTTTCATCCTGTTTCAGAACTTTGTCAAGAATCTCATCAACTGTGAGTTCCCATTTTGATGCGCTGAAATGGTGCGAATAGGAACAAAACCTGCATTTATTTACGCAGATATTTGTTGGCTCAATGTGAAAATTCCGTATGTAACAGACCTTATCCCCGTTTTTTGCCTGGCAGACATAATCGGCCAGCATCCCCAGGAAACCCAGGCTGCCCTGCTGAAACAAGATAACGCCCTCCTCTTCCGTGACCCGTTCTCCTGCAACCACCTTCCGGGCAATATCCTTTAAAGCCTCTGCATAATTTATATATCCTAAAACCGACAAAACCTCTTCTCCAACCATTCCAAACATGTTTAATTACAAAATCCCCTGCATTCCTGTATTGCCTGCATTGTTTGCATTGCCTGCATTGTTTGCATTGCCTGCATTGTTTGCA
>JBAXFZ010000559.1:0-2392 GCA_037139685.1 Bacteroidota bacterium | reverse complement strand
GCGGTACATCCGCTGGCATTGGCATAATTGACACTCACCGTTTGCGCACCGGACGTATTCCAGGTAACCGTGATCGAATTTGTCCCGGTTCCTGCCGTAATCGCTCCTCCGGCCGAAACAGTCCAGGTATAACCTGTCATACCGGCCTGGGTTGTGTAGACATTACCGGTTGACAGGGCGCAAACCGCTGCAGGACCTGACACGGTCGGGGCCGGCTGTGCATTGACGGTAACGGCGAGGTTGGGAGAAACAGTCCCGTTTCCGCATGCGTTTGAGCCGTACACCGAGATATTGCCGGAAACTGCCGAAACTGCATAACTCACCGTGATGGAGTTCGTGTTGGCTCCGGCTGTAATGGTTGCCCCGGCCGGCAGTGTCCAGTTGTAATTGACCGCGTTTGTAATCGAAGGAACCGTGTAAACATACCCTGTGCCTCCCTGGCAAACCTGTACCGGGCCGGTAACGATTCCGGCGGCAGCGGCCAGGTTGCAGACCGTAAAGAATGTTTGGTCGGAGCCCAAACTTGTACCGGCCGAACTTACTCCTTTGACCCTGTAATGATAGGTGGTATTGATTGTTAACCCCGTCAGGTTGGCGCTCACATTCGTGTTGGCCGACCCTGTCACCGTTGCCGGGGTTGCCGCGACGGATGTTCCGTAAGCGACGGTAAGCCCGTAATCAAACGAAGCGGTGGTCGACAGGTTGTTGGCGTTTATGGTGCCGTTCATCGTTGCGGAAGAATTGGTTACCAGGGTGGCAGCCGTGGTCGTGACCGTCGGGGCAACCTGGGCGGTGGTGAAGGTTAAATCACCGCCATTGCTCGTGCCTGCAACGTTCACCCCGTTCACCCTGAAATGATAGAGCGTATTGGGCACAAGCCCCGTGAGGGCTGCTGTGACCGTCGTTCCTGCCGAGCCTGTTGCCGTTGCGGGTACCCCTGCGACATTGGTACCATAGGCCACCGTGAGTCCGTAATCAAATGAAACGGTGGTGGAGTTGTTGTTGGCATTCACGGTACCGTTTAAAGTGGCAGTGGCAGCAGTTATGGCCGTAGCGGCCTGGGTTAACACTGACGGTGCTGAAGCAAGCGTGGTAAACGTCATATCATTCCCGTAGGTTGTTCCAGCAGAGTTAACACCGACAACCCGGAAGTGAAATAGCGTGTTAGGCGTAAGCCCCGTTATCGCGGCACTTACGCCTGTAGCAGTGGAACCGGTTACCGGGCTTGGTACGCCGGCAACGGTTGTTCCATAGGCTACCGTCAACCCGTATTGCACGGTAACAGCGGTTGATGCGCCATTGGCATTCACCGTGCCGTTTAGAGTCGCTGTGGTGGTGGTGATAGTTGTTGCGGCAGTGGTTGTTATCGTGGGGGGGGTGGCCGACCCTGAAATATTGACTGTGAAATCTTCGCAGTTGCCATAGGTCTGTGCTGTGCATGGCCCCGTGGGATAAGAATACCATTCGGTCAGGGCCCGCAGGCGCGTGTTGCCGGTTAATGCAGTTACAGGTGGCGTGAAATTCAGCAGGAAGTTGGTGGTTGTGGCACTGCAGTTCAACTGACCGATCAACTCACCTGCATCAAAGGTATTGTTGTGGTTGTAATCGATATAAAAATTCACGTATGTGCCGGCATAACCCGCCTGGACCGTGATCGTCGCAGCTGTCCCGATGGTCAGTCCGGTGGATAAAGCGGTATAATCGTGGTACCAGGCCGAACAGGTTATCGGCTGGTTGATGGTGCCCAGTTGAAACAGGGTCAGCCCGTCACCATAGGTACAACCGGTCGAGTAAGTCGGATTGCAGTATTGCGCGAAAACGCCGGAACACCCGAAAACCAGGAAGAGAAATAAAATGCCAAAAAATTTGTAGCTGTTTTTCATACGAATGGATTTAGAGTTAGAAATGATCAATTATATGGATCAATTAATTATTAAATGACTTATATATTGATTGAAATCAAACTAAAATTCCGGCCAGAAAAACACGAAAAGGAAAATGTTCCACAAACCAGGACAGGCAGTCTTTTCAAAAAAAAAACAACGTCATCCGGGTGAAATCATCATTTTATTTCCAACTAGTAAAGATATGGTAAAAGTTAATATTTCCTGCGCTGCAAAAATTATTATTTTGTTATCCCGGAATATTATTTTATTTGATTAATCAGAATCATGCCTGTTACGATCAGGATATCTGCATATGCATAGAGAGGACCTCTCCCCTTGAGGGGGAGGGAGACCCTTTACCACCCAATGAAGAGGTGAAATGCTAATAAAAACCCTGAATAGTGATGTGAATATTTTAACCCCGAAGGTGGCATGATTGCAGCAATGAAACAGCCACCCCTCCCCATTATACCGCGCCGGAGGCGCGGCAGGGCATGGATTTGGAT
>JBAXFZ010000558.1:0-2394 GCA_037139685.1 Bacteroidota bacterium | reverse complement strand
GTGCAGTTTTTAAGTTACCTTAACGATCTTTCCCCGGTTTCGATCCACAACATTGCTGACAAAAACAAATTCAACTACCTCGACCCTGCCAAATACGGGAAAATCCTGAAACTGTTCTCAATCGGCCACACCTCGCTGGTGCTGAAGGAGCCATACCTGCGCCGCTCGTACCAGTCGAAACGCAATGTTACCGAGATACTTGCCGAGGGTTTTGTGAATACGATCATCCTCGCCCTGGTCGCGATGGCCTTTGCGATCATCACCGGTATCGCCATCGGCATTGTGTGTGCCATCTATAAAAACAGTTTCGTTGACAGGGCGGCGCTGCTCTTCTCTGTCCTGGGCATGTCACTGCCATCTTTTTTCGTTGCCATACTGAACGCATGGATTTTTGCGTTTGTACTGGTAAGGTTTACCGGCCTGAATATGTCGGGCAGCCTTTACAGCGTGGATGACTTTGGCCGCGGCAGTTTCCTGGAGTTGAAAAACCTGGTACTGCCTGCAATTACCCTTGGAATCCGTCCGCTCGCCATCATCGTCGAGCTGACCAGGAATTCGCTGCTCGATGTAATGACGCAGGATTATATAAGGACTGCAAAAGCCAAAGGGTTGAGCAAACCAAGGATCATTCTGAAACATGCCTTGAAAAATGCAATGAACCCGGTGGTTACTGCCATTTCAGGCTGGCTTGCGTCACTGCTGGCCGGGGCAGTATTCGTCGAATTTGTTTTCGACTGGAAGGGAATCGGGGTGGTTATCGTGAACGCCCTTGATAAATATGACTTCCCGGTAGTGATGGGGGCGGTGCTTTTTATTTCCATTATACTGATCGTCATCAACTTCTTTGTCGACATCATATATGGACTGCTGGACCCGAGAATACGTATGCAGTGAGCAACGAGGAATGAGGAATGAGCAATAGTGCGTCACATGTCACGAATTACCAAAAAAATAAACATAACCAATAAACGCTGAATAATGAGAAAGAAAATTGTTGCCGGAAACTGGAAGATGAACAAAGTGTTTTCCGAAGCTGAATTGCTGATTACCGAAATCGCCGATGCCCTTGATGATGTGGAACTGATCAACACCGAGGTGATTCTCTGTCCTCCCTCCATTTACCTTGAAATGACCACGGATGTGGCGGAGGAGGCTAACTTCATGGTGGGGGCACAGAATATATACCCCGAGGATTCGGGCGCTTACACAGGCGAAATAAGCCCGCTGATGCTCAAGGCACTGAAGGTAGGTTACTGCATCATCGGTCACTCGGAACGGAGGAAGTATTTCAATGAAAGTAACCAATTCCTGCTGCGCAAGGTTGATTCATTGATGAAACACGGCATCCGCCCTATATTTTGCTGCGGCGAAGTGTTGCCCGAAAGAGAGGCGAATACACATTTTGAGGTGGTGAAAAAACAGGTGGAGGAGTCGTTGTTCCACCTTGAAGCTGAAGCCTTCCGCAAGGTGGTTGTTGCCTATGAACCGGTATGGGCTATCGGCACAGGCGTAGTGGCGACCAAGGAACAGGCCCAGGAGATGCATGCATACATCCGTCAACTGATCGCAGCCAGGTACGATGCAGCGACAGCTGAAAACACTTCGATCCTTTACGGCGGAAGCTGCAACGGTAAAAATGCCATGGAACTCTTTGCCCAGCCCGATGTGGATGGCGGGCTCATCGGTGGTGCATCGCTGAATGCCGAGGAGTTTTTGCAGATCGTGACATCCCTGTAACCATGGATTATATCGAAGTCAATATCGCCAATTTCAGGAATTTTGATCCTGAGATCATCGTGGCCCAGATGTCAGAACTGGGGTTTGAAAGTTTCACCGAAACGGATGAGCTCCTGCAGGGTTACATCCGTGAGGATCTCTATGAAGAGGCGGTAGTGGAGGTTTACCTGGATCAATTGCAGGCTGAACACGGCATTACCCGTTCAATTCAGAAAATCCCTGCTCAAAACTGGAATGCTTTGTGGGAGAGTGCCTATGAGCCTGTGACCATTGATGGGAAATGCCAGGTTCGCGCCCCCTTTCATACCCCGCTGGAAGGGATTCAGTACGACATCGTGATCGAACCGAAGATGTCGTTCGGCACCGCCCACCATGAAACCACATCCCTGATGCTCGGACTGCTGATGGAGGAAGATCTCCGTGGCAAGCGGGTGCTCGACATGGGATGCGGTACGGGGGTGCTGGCCATCCTGGCCCACAAGATGATGGCAGGTGCAGTAGTCGCCATCGACAATGATGACTGGGCCTATGCGAACGCACTGGATAACATGAACAACAATGGTGCTGCCAATGTGACAGTAATCCAGGGTGAGGCCGGTGCCATCCCGATGCCGGCCTATGACCTCATCGTGGCCAATATCAACAGGAATGTGTTAC
>JBAXFZ010000557.1:0-2398 GCA_037139685.1 Bacteroidota bacterium | reverse complement strand
GCCATCGAACGCATGCGAAGGGAGGGGGCAACCATCACCACCTATGAAGCCATCCTCTTCGAATTGCTGCGCTACTCGGGGGGAGAGACCTTTAAGGCGGTTTCGAAACTTGTTAAATGAATGCAGGCAATGCAAACAATGCTGACAATGCTGGCAATGCAAACAATGAAGGCGATGAAGGCAATACAGGCAAGGGGTGAATTTATAATTAATTTTTAATCTGACTATAAAGAATTACTGGAAATAATATGACAACCCGCAATGCAAAAACCATTGATAATTTCATTGCATGCATTGTCTGCATTGTCTGCATTGTTTTCATTGCGTTCATTAATTAAAGTGCAATGACTGTTGACGAACCCAATAACGGGGAAAATCCCGAGCTGGAATCAGGAAAACTGAAGGAGACGGTGCATCTTTCGCAGATGTACCAGAGCTGGTTTCTTGATTATGCCTCCTATGTCATCCTTGAACGGGCTGTGCCGGAGATTACCGACGGACTGAAACCTGTTCAGCGGAGGATACTCCATGCCATGAAGGAGCTCGACGACGGCCGTTACAACAAGGTGGCCAACATCATCGGGCACACAATGAAATATCATCCCCATGGCGATGCCTCTATCGGCGATGCGCTGGTACAGCTGGGGCAGAAGGACCTGCTGATCGATTGCCAGGGCAACTGGGGGAACATACTCACCGGCGACAGCGCAGCAGCGCCAAGGTACATCGAGGCCCGCCCTTCGAAATTTGCTCACGAGGTGCTCTTCAATGCCAAAACGACCACATGGCAACTGTCGTACGACGGCCGCAACAAGGAGCCGGTCTCCCTCCCCGCCAAATTCCCGCTCCTGCTTGCACAGGGTGTCGAAGGCATTGCAGTCGGACTGGCCTCCAAGATACTGCCGCACAACTTCAATGAACTCATCGATGCCTCCATCAAAATACTTGAGGGAAAGGAATTTGAACTCTTTCCCGATTTCCTCACGGGGGGAATGGTGGATGTTTCACGCTACAACGACGGACTAAGGGGCGGGAAGATCCGCCTGCGTGCGAAAATCATCCTCGAGGACAAGAAAACCCTTGTCATCCGCGAAATTCCCTACGGCACTACGACAGGCTCCATCATCGATTCGATCCTCACGGCCAACGACAAGGGCAAGATCAAGATCCGCAAAATCGACGACAATACCGCGGCCGACGTCGAGATACTGATCCACCTGGCCCCCGGGGTCTCGCCCGACACCACTATGGATGCCCTCTATGCCTTCACCGAATGCGAGGTCTCCATCTCCCCCAACGCCTGCGTGATCGAGGGCGGAAGGCCACGATTCATGGGCGTTTCGGAGATACTGAGGGTGAACACCCAGCGCACGGTCGACCTGCTGAGATTGGAACTTGACATTCGCAGGCAGGAACTCCTCGACCAGCTTCATTACATATCCCTTGAAAAGATATTTATTGAGAACGAGGTTTACGAAGGGATCAAGAAGTGCAAAAGCACAGAGGAGATAGACACTGCCATCTTTAACGGGCTGAAACCCTTTGAAAAGCAGATCATCCGGCCGGTTGTTGAGGAGGACCTTCACCGCCTGCGCAAGATTCCAATCGAACGGATTTCGCGCTACAACTCGGCAAAGGCCGATGAGGCGATGGCCGGGGTTAACCTGGAAATGGAGGAGGTGGATAACCATCTGGCACATTTGATCGATTATGCGATCGAATATTTCAGGCAGATCCGTAAAAAATATGGGAAGAACCGCGACCGCCGCGCCGAGATCCGCAGTTTCGACAACATCGAAGCGGCTAAGGTGGCTGCTGCCAATGAAAAGCTAGTCAATAGATAAACTTTTGTTCGTAATTAACAGAAAAAATGAAATTGAATTTATCGAAAAGCTAAATCCGAATTTATTTAAACAACCGGAAGGAATTACATTTATGAAAAACGGAGATATGTATATTTCAAATGAAGGAAAGAAAAAATCAGCTACACTAATCCGGTTTAATTACAATCCTGCAACTATCGATTCGATCCGGAAACAGTAAAAATGTTTATCCTGATTTGTCAAACCAGGTGTAAAAAGCGTTAAAGAGTAATCCATATTTGATATATAAAATACTGAATTAGTGTATTTTATATAAATCAAGAATATATTTTCATCATTCAATTTTACTATTTTTTACACTCATGTTCAAATTGATCTAAAAGTAAATACGCCGGTTGCAAATGGATGGAACTGACTTACAGGTTTCCGGTTCCTTTATGTTTGTTATCTTTGCGTAGAATTAGCCTTTATGCAACTCTACTTTATAACTCCTGTTTTTTCATCCCTTCCTTGCCAGGTAACTCTTGGCAGCGAGGAATCCTTCCACTGTATCAAAGTTTTGCGGATGAGGGTTG
>JBAXFZ010000556.1:0-2442 GCA_037139685.1 Bacteroidota bacterium | reverse complement strand
AGATTTTGCACAGCACGAACTGGGCGATATCGTTTTTGTTGAGGTGGAAACAGTAGGTGAAACCCTCGCCAAACATGAATCATTCGGAACAATTGAGGCGGTGAAGACCGTTTCCGACATGTTTATGCCGGTTGCAGGGGAAATTTTGGAATTCAATGAAGAGCTGACCGCAAAACCCGAGCTGATCAACCAGGACCCCTATGAAAATGGCTGGGTGATCAAGATTTCCGTTTCCGATCCGGGCGAAATTTCAGGGTTGCTTGATTCCGCACAATATTTGGCAATCCTGGAGGGCTGATTCCGGTTATATCCCCCCAGGCATACGCAGACCTTTATGAAATATAACCTCTGGGCTATCCTGTGGGGATTGTTCGTTATTATTCTGTTGTTACTTCCCGGCAGCGTTTTTCCTGCAGTTCCGGGGTTCTTAAGCCTGTTGAATCCCGATAAGATTATCCACCTTTTTCTTTTTGGAACCTATTTTTTCCTCCAGTTCCGGGGTTTCCGGCTACAGGCTGTCTTTCCGGGATTAAGGAAAAATGCATTTGTGATCGCCCTTTCCATTACTTTCACCCTGGGAGCTGCAACTGAACTGGTGCAGCAATATTATATTCCTATGCGATCGGGATCAGTTTATGATCTCATGGCCGACATGGCCGGAGCATTGCTGGGCTGGATAATAGCCGTAAAATTCAAGGACACCGGTTCTGCTACCGGTCGGGTGTAGTGTGAGGTCAACCCTCTGTTTTAATCTCCCGGAAATAATCGTAAACCTGTTTTCCTTTTGCCTTGCCGATCACCTCCTGGAGTTCGGAAAGGGAGGCGAGTTTGATATTCTTTACCGACTTGAATTTCCAGAGCAGTTTCTGGTTGAAGGTAAAGCCGATCCCCGGGATTTCCATCAGCTGGGGAGAGATAGCAGCCTTTTCGCGCCGCCTCCGGTGATGGGTAATCCCAAACCGGTGGGCCTCATCGCGCATCTGCTGGATAATTCTCAAAGTTTCCGATTTCTTGTCAAGATACATGGGGAGTGAATCGTTGGGATAATAGATCTCCTCCAGCTTTTTAGCAATCCCGATTACGGTCATTTTCCCCGAAAGCCCAAGGTCATCCAGGCTTTTAAGCGCAGCGCTCAGCTGGCCCTTTCCGCCATCAACAATGACCAGCTGAGGCAGCGGTTTGCCTTCATCCGAAAGCCTTTTGTACCTTCGGAAAATCACCTCCTCCATCGATGCAAAATCATCGGGACCTTCAACGGTTTTGATGTTGAAATGACGGTATTCACCCTTGTCGGGCTTTGCATTTGTAAAACATACCATGGCCGCAACCGGGTGGGTGCCCTGAATGTTCGAATTGTCGAAACATTCGATGCGCACCGGTAATTCAGTCATGCGCAGATCCTTCATCATGGTGTCGAGTACCCGGCGCGATTTGTGTTCGGGGTCAACAAGCTCCTTCTGCCGCTCACGTTCAAGCTGGTAATATCTGACATTGCGCTCGGAGAGCTCGAGGAGCTTTTTTTTATCGCCGATTTTAGGCACTGTGAAGTTCAAACCCGGGATGCCGTAATCTAGCGGAAAGGGGACAATGATTTCAGTTGACACGCTTTCAAAGCGCTGCCTGATCTCCGTGATGGCAATGGCAAGAAGTTCCTCGGGCGTTTCATCCAGTTTCTTGTGCAGCTCGATCGTGTGGACCTGGATGATGGCCCCGTTCATGATCTTCATGAAGTTGACATAGGCAAGGAGCCCGGCGACCGAAATTGAAAACACATCCACGTCGTTTATAGAAGGACTCACGATTGTCGATTTGCTCTGGTATTTGTCGAGCAAGGCAAGTTTCTCCTTGACATAATGTGCTTTTTCGAATTCCTGGCTTGCGGCATAACTCATCATGAGCTCCCTGAGCTGCTTTGCAACCGTGGTGATATTTCCCTTGATGATCTCCCTGATTGCCAGGATCGATTTGTCATAATCTTCGGCGCTTTGACGGCCCTCGCAGGGGCCCCTGCAGTTCCCGATATGATATTCAAGGCAAACCTTGAATTTCCCGGCATTTATGTTCCTTTCGGTCAGAGAGAGCGTGCAGTTGCGCAACGGATACAGCTGGCGGCTCAGTTCCAGCAGGGTATGCATCAAACGGACATTGGCATAGGGGCCAAAGTAGACCGATCCGTCGCGGATAACATGACGCGTTGGGAAAATCCGGGGGAATGGCTCGTTCCTGATGCAGATCCAGGGAAATGTTTTGTCGTCCTTGAGGGCGACATTGTAATGAGGCTGGTATTTCTTGATCAGGTTGTTTTCGAGCAGCAGGGCATCCTGCTCGGTTTCAACCACGATGAATTTGATATCGGCAATCCTGCGCACCAGCATCTGCACCTTGCCGCTCACCGAGTTGATCTTGGTGAAATAGGAACTCACGCGCTTCCTCAGGTCCTTG
>JBAXFZ010000555.1:0-2446 GCA_037139685.1 Bacteroidota bacterium | reverse complement strand
ACGCGCGCTGAAGGCAACGTATTGGGGGTATAGGTAGCTGTAAGCGTACCATTCCCGGTACCTGAAGGAGTAACTGTGCACCATGCCTGGTTGCTGACGGCGGTCCATGCAGCGGTGGTTGTAACTGAGAATGGTGTGGTTCCTGCAGCAACCGTGACATTCTGGTTCGGCGGGGTGACGGTCAGTGTAGGTCCGGTAGCTGTACCGCTTACCTGCACATCGTCAACACCCCAGTACCTGCCATAGGTCCCGGTATAATTCCATTTGAATTTCACTGCGCTTTGCCCGGCCAGTGCCGGTATTACCTGGCTGATTGCCTCAGGATTCGTTGCCGAGGTAACTGTATAGGTGGCGATGGTTGTCCATGTTGTGCCCCCGTTTGTCGTATAGGAGACAGTTCCGGAAGAACCGGCAGTGGACCTGAAATACTGGTTGAATTGCAGCGTGATATTGGTATACCCTGTCATGTCGATAACAGGTGTTACCAGGTCGGCGTTTTGAGTGTTCCCGGTACCGTATGCACGGCTGTTCAGGAAGGCATAATTGCCGTTAAGCGCCGGAAGAGGAGTCTGGCCGGTGATGACGCCGAACTGCCATACCTGCCCGTTTCCCTGGTTGTCAACCTGCGACCAGCATGTTGGGATGGTGGTATTGGCAAATCCTTCGCTGAAAGTCAGTGAATATATCCCGCAGAGTGTAGTAAACGAAAGGTCATTGCCGTATGAGGTACCGGTTGCGTTGGTTGCATAGGCCCTGACATGGTAAGTTGTATTGGCGGTTAAACCGGTGATCGAACTGACGAATACACCCGTGCCAGCTCCGTCGGTGGTATGGGAACCGGCGATTGTGGGATTAGCAGTGGCGCCCCAGCATACGCCACGGGCAGTTACAGTCGAGCCCCCGTCGGTGGTAACGTTCCCGCCTGAGGTGGCGGCGGTCATGGTGATGCCTGTTGCAGCGGTTGTGATCACGGCTGCAGTACAGGGGGCGAAGGTCATATCGCTGCCGTTGGTTGAGCCATCAGAGTTCACAGCGACAATGCGGAAATGATAGGTTGTCCCCGCCGTAAGTCCCGTTATGGGAGCACTCACATTGATGGCTGTATTGCCCGCCCCTGCAGAAACAGTTGATGTACTGTTCCCATAAGCCACGGTAGTGCCATATTCGAAATGGCAGGTAGTCGGCAGCCCGTTAGGGTTCACACTGCCGTTCAAGGTCGCACCTGTACATGTAATAGCAGTAGCATCGGTTGTTGCAACAACCGGGTTGTTGGCAAATTTAAATTCGGCGATCCTCGTCCTCCAGCCGGTTGCAGAGGTGGTTGACAGGTATTCCTGCGTGTACCAGTAGGTGGCTTTTGAAACCGGGTCACAACTCAGGGCGCTGTAGTCTCCCCAGCGCGAGGCTGTGCCGGTCTGGGAACCCGTGCCGTTAAATATTCCCTTTTCTGCGATGGTCATTGTGTTCAGGGCATCATTCTTTTTCCTTCCGCAATACCTGATCGAAGGATATAAGGTCGTCCCGGCCACTGAATATCCAAGTGCCATGTTCCCGCTTGAATCCATGGCAATACTGCCCATCCATCGGCTGTTATTGTCGGCAAGCGAATAGGTACCCTGCTGGTAAAGCGACCATGCCCCTGTCGATTTCCGCAGTTCATACCAGCGGATGCCTGCCTGGGTGGAGGTTACGTCAACCGTGTGATTGCAAACCATTGATGAATAGCTGCCAAATGAGCGGTACTGAAGCCGGTACATCATCCGGTCGTTTATAACATCCAGTTTTACGGTCGTTCCCGGCTGTGAAATTCCTGTCATGTTCGTCGTAAAACTGTTGACCGGCAGGGAGAGGAAATTGGTAAAGGTTGAATTGGCAGTAGTAGTCCAGTCAACATGAAATTCGTAAATCCCGAGATGGTCGTTGGTAGTACCGTCAAAAGAGTAAAGATAATAATTGGGAGGGTTTCCTGTGGGGAAAGGTCCGTCGCAATCGGAGGGAAGCCATCCAAAAGCCTCGTCGGTCGAGGGTTTTGTAAACATAACCATGGTCGCCGACGGGGTTCCTGCCAGCATCAGCGTGCGGTTGTAAGCAACAGCACCGATGCCTGCGTAGGCACCTGCAGTAGCCGTAAACATGTGCATCGACATGTAGTAGGCATCAGGCCATACCCCGAATTTCGGGTAGTCAGGCATGTTGGTAAAGGAATATTGGTAACGGTACCAGCTTCCTGTCGGATCACCGGTCTGCGATACTGCGATCATTTGGTAAAACGGGCCGGCCGGGTAATTAGGAAGTGAGAATTGAGTGAACATCCAGCGGTCGGCCTGTTCATCGTATAAAACCACGGCATCACCGTCATTTGAGTTGTTGGGCAGGCCGGTAAAAACAGTATTGTTTAACAACGGACCCAACAGCAGGGTGCCGGTTTTAGAATAGATGGAATAGT
>JBAXFZ010000554.1:0-2450 GCA_037139685.1 Bacteroidota bacterium | reverse complement strand
GTAAAGGGTTGGTAAACTACACTCCCTCCTCCCTGATCAAAAGGCAGTAATCTTCGAGTCCTGCTCTTTTTTCCAGTTTGCAGGGAGCAATACCGAGAGGTCATCATTCCTTTTAAAGTAGGGCAGCCGTTCAAGAACATTCTCTAACCAAAGTGCCGGGTCGATACCAAGTTGTTTGCAGGTGCCAACAAATGAATAAATCATGGCAGCTCGCTGGGCAGCTTCATGAGAACCGGCGAACAGATAATTTTTCCGGCCAATAGCGATGGGACGGATGCTGTTTTCGATCAGGTTATTATCGATTTGGTAATGTCCATCCTCGATATAGCGGATCAGTCTTGGCCAGAGGTTGAGGGTGTAAGCAATGGCACCGCCGATAGCGCTTTTAGGAAGTGTTTCAACCAGGTTCTTTTTTAACCATGCTTCGATTTTCACTAAAACAGGCAAAGATTCTTTTTGACGAAGATCACGGATGGCATCAAAATCCTGGCCCAATGTTTTCGCGTTCCGCTCGATGGTGTAAAGTTGCTGAATCAAGGTAAGCATCTGCTCAGCGCGTTCTTTATCATTGCTTTTAGCCTCATCAAACTTTCTTCTCGCATGAGCCATACAGGCCAGCAAGGTGATTTCCCTGTTGTGACCAAACACATTATAAGCCGCATACCCATCGGTTTGCAGACTTCCCTTAAAGTCTTTCAAAAACTCCAATGGCCCTTCCTGCCCCCTCCCGTGGCGGTACTCAAAAACAACGTTCCCGGTATTGGGGTCAAAATAGACCCAAAAATAACCTTTGTGCGTGGCTCCGGGGACATCACGGCTTTGGACCCTGATCGGAGTTTCATCGGCCTGGATATACCGGCACGATAATAACCAGGCTTTATGCAAATCGTAAACCGGCTCTATCATGTTGCAGGCCGCCTTACACCAACCCACCATGGTCGATTCAGGGATGGTTACCCCCTGACGTTTGATCATCTGCGATTCACGGTACCAGGGCAGATGATCGGTGAATTTGCCTGTGATGATAAAGGCAATCACGCTGGCATCGGCATTCCCTTTGTTAATGGGCATCAGTGGAAGTTTTCCGATCACCACCCCCTCTCCGTCAGGTCTTGCATACTTTGGACGTACAATGCGCTTTACATACCAGGTTCCCTTGCGATGGGCGAGATATTCGGAGATCTCTTCGCCTATCTTTTTCCAGCCCGTCACATCCTCATCCGGTGCGATGACCTTCACCTCGCGGGGAAGATCCGCAGGAAGTTCCAATCGTCCATGACCAGGTTTTTGTTCTTCCCCTGATTTTTTACGGCTATAGGTAATCGTTTCGGTAGCTGGCTCTGGCGACGGGTTCTCCGAGTCTTCGAGTTCCATGGATATCTGTGCCTTATCAGTGGAAAGAAACCGCTCGCTTCTGCTTCCAAAGATCATCCGGGCATACTGGTCAACTTGCTGCTGAAGTCTGAGCAACTTTACCTCAAATTCCTTGACCATTTCGCCATTTCTGGCATTCTCGGCAACCATCGTTTCATATTCTGCCCGGGGAATCATGATCATGTCCGGGGCTGCTGAAGCGGGTATGTTGTCCTGCACGTTCATAGGACAAATATACGGTGTTAACCTGTCGGAAAGCTTAGAAAACACTTAACAATCCCGTGTTATTAATCAACCGGATTTTGTTAATAACACCCGGATGCGACAGATAAATCGAGATGCTTTGTTAATAAGTACCTTTTCCGGGTTTTGATATACTGAAGTGATATTCCTTCGACCATCATCATCAGCTGAGGCCAGAAAACAGGCATCGCAGATTCCCCACTTTGAACCGGAAGCTCGAAGGTTCCGCTTTCAAGCCGTTTGTAATAGAGAATAAAACCACCAAATTCCCAGTGAAGCAACTTCATGTGGTCACGCCGCCTGTTGATGAAGATAAATACCTCGCCCGAAGTAGGGCTGCGTTTCATGCGCGATTCGATCAGTCCACAGAGACCATTAAAACTCATCCGCATATCCGTCGGAGAATTGTACAGATAATAGTTCAGTGAAGATGTTAAGGCAAACATGATCTCACACAAGCCGGATTAACCGACCGACAATTTCCAGACTGCCTGATGCAACTCGCAGTCGAACCCCGTTCGGATAAGTAATCTCAACATCGGTCGGAATAACTGTTGAAGATTTTTTCATGCCCACAGGAATGAATACCTCATCTGCCGGGCTTTGATGCCGTCGGATTTTACAGATCCAATATACAAATTTGTGATAGGTCAGATTGTTCTCCCGGCAATACTGCTGTTGCGATTGATTGCTTTGTTGCCATGACTGGATATGATCCCGCATCTCCCGCTCCAGCGACAACCGTTCTTGTTTGTTCATTGATTGAAAAATTGGGCTACAAAGATATGTTGGCCCGAGGGCTTAAAGCAATATGTAGTTTACCAACCCTTTAC
>JBAXFZ010000553.1:0-2451 GCA_037139685.1 Bacteroidota bacterium | reverse complement strand
TGCTTCGAATACAAAGGTTGCCGGTGTGCAGCCATTGTCCGGAACGACAGCCCTTGAAATTTTGAATCTTGATAACAGCCAGGTTGCTGACCTCAGCCCATTGTATGGTTTGTCAAAACTGAAGTTTATTTATGCCGACAATACACCTGTTGATGTAAAAGAAGCAGATAAGTTTGCGGATAAAAATCCGGGTTGTTTGCTGGTCTTCCAGACTTTTGAAAATACCGAATGGTGGAAAGGATTGAGCCAGCCATGGAAAGATGTGTTCCTGCAGCAGGTAAACCTGAAGGGAACACCCGACAAGATCGGGCTTCAGCAGATTGCCGGGCTTGCAAAAATTGGAATTTCTGAAAACTTCCAGATTTCTGATCTCATGCCATTGCAGCAGCTGACGCGCCTGACTGAACTCCAGTTTTCCGGAACGGCGGTTGCCAAACTCGACCCGGTTTCGAAAATGCCCAAATTGCAAACACTTCGCTGCCCGAAGAATCCGATCGTTGACCTGACACCCATTACCGGGTTGCCAAACCTTACCGAACTTGATTTTTCCAATACCCAGGTGGAAGACATTGACGCGCTGCAGAATATGATGCAGATGGAGGTGCTTAAATTCAGCGGGACCCAGGTGAAAAACTTAAAATACCTCCAGAAGCTGGTGAATATGAAGGTGATGGAGTTTTATAACACCCGGGTTGGGAACGTTGACGTGTTGGATGGCATGAGCAAACTTGAATCGGTCAAAATGTTCAACACAAAAGTTTCAGCAAAACGTGTTGAAAAGCTGAAAATGATGCATCCAAAATGTGAGATCGTATTCTATTAAATGATATGGAAAAACTGCCTGAAAACCAGCGTTGCATCGAAGTTTGCTTCACCCCGAAACTCTTCTCCGATATCCTGGCCAAAGACGATTATATCGTGGTATTGGTTGACATCCTTCGTGCCACTACCTCCATATGTGCTGCCTTCGAAAATGGTGTGAAAAGCATCATTCCTGTAGCAACCCTCGACGAGGCAAGGGCGATGAAGGAAAAAGGTTTCCTGGTGGCTTCCGAACAGGATGGCAGGAAACTCGACTTTGCCGATTTTGGAAATTCTGCTTTTAATTTCACCCGGGAGGCAATTGGCGGAAAAACACTGGTTTATTGCACCACCAATGGTACCCGGGCACTGGAAATCGCTAAAAAGTCTGCGAAAATTGCCATGGGTGCCTTTATCAATCTTTCCGCCCTCACCGGTTGGCTGAAATGCCAGGATAAAAATGTGGTCATCCTCTGCTCTGGCTGGAAAAATAAATTTTGCCTGGAAGACACGATTTTCGCCGGGGCGCTTGCAGAACAACTTTTAAAAAGCAAACAGTTTACGACACATTGCGACTCAGCAGCAGCTGCGCTTGATCTGTGGCATCTTGCTCAACCCGACATCCTTGGCTATGTTGAAAAGGCCGCCCACCGCCATCGCCTGAAAAAACTGGAACTGGATGATGTCATTCCATATTCCTTCTCCATCGATTCAACCAGGGTAGTTCCGGTATACGTGGAAGGTGAAATCTGTGACGAGGAATAAAAGATTATTGTAGTTAATCCAAATAATATATGAGAACATTAAGCACCATTTTTATCATGTCAATAGCAATTTCAGCATTCTCATCCCCGCAGGCCGGAAAGGAAAACAAAAAGGCGGGGAAAGATGATTTTAAATACCTGACGGAACAGTTTGCCGATTCCAAGATCCTGCGGTACCAGGTTCCGGGGTTTGAGAACCTCTCCCTGAAGCAAAAGGAACTCGTGTATTACCTGAGCCAGGCAGCACTGTGCGGAAGGGATATCACCTATGATCAGAATTATAAGTCAAACCTGCTGATCAGGAAAACACTGGAGGCTGTTTACAATGACTTTAAAGGAGACAAAACCACCGAAGATTATAAAAAATTCGTTGTTTACCTCAAACGGGTCTGGTTTTGCAATGGCATCCATCACCATTATTCTACAGATAAATTCCTGCCTGAATTTTCGAAAGATTATTTTGAAACTCTGATCAGGAATACGATATCTACCTCTTTACCTCTTGCAAAAGGCCAGAACAAGGAACAGTTTATCGTTGAAATGACCCCGTTGCTTTTTAACCCGGACGTAGCGCCAAAACGTGTGAGTCTTGACCCGGACAGGGACATGGTGCTCGGTTCCGCTTCCAATTTTTATGACGGGGTCAGCCAGAAAGAGGCGGAGGATTTTTATGCCACCATGAAAAAAGACGCCAGGAAAAATAAACAGGACACCCTGGTTGCCTTCGGACTGAATTCGAAACTGGTGAAGGAAAATGGAAAAATTGTCGAAAAAACGTATAAGGTCGGCGGATTATACAGCCCGGCCATTGAGCAGATCGTAATGTGGCTTGAAAAAGCGTTGATCGTCACGGAAACTCCGGAACAGAATGATGCCGTTAAGAAAC
>JBAXFZ010000552.1:0-2457 GCA_037139685.1 Bacteroidota bacterium | reverse complement strand
CTGAAGGGATTCATAATGGTGATACCGCCAGGCAAGACACCCTGGAAATCAAGCTGTTCGTTGAACGTGATGATGCTGTCGGCAAATGTTTTCAATAATTTCCCCGGTTTTGCTTGCGATTGCTGGTGGTTACCGATTGCATAAAACTCTTCTCCTGAGGACAAGATCGGTGAGTTCGATCAGCATGTTTTCATTTACCTGCCTGGCCATGGGAAGAAGGTACTTTTCAGTCTGGTCGAGGTACTCGGAGATCTTTCCGCTCGTATGAGTGTCAAGATGGAGATCGGTCAGGTTGCTGATCCGGTCGGCACATTTAAGCACCTTGGCATTGACCGACCCCGTCTCCAGTACGCGCCTGAGATATTCCGCCTTGGGTTCGCCGGGGCGCTGCGTCACTTCAAGCACCAGTTCCACCACCTGGTCCCCGTCGTGGTCGATCCACCGGATTTCATCCACCTGGGAGGCTGGCAAATCTTCAAGGAAATCGTGCAGTAACGAGGCCTTCAGCAGGACGGCATCATGAAATAACTTATAATCCAGCAAAATCCCGAGAGTGGCGAAAACATGCCTGAACTGGTTACCGCCCACTTTTCGCTTGATCCCGATCAGGGCGGTGGCTTTTAAAATATAGGGTGCGAGCACCAGGTTTCGCAAGGTGGCTAAATCGTCCATGGCCGGGGAGAGTTGTTAAAATACAAAAATAGCTATTTTTCCCCTTGGTCTCCTTACCGGGGCTACTGTTTAAGCAAACTTTCCACGGCAAGCCTTATCTCCTCCCTGAGTTTATCAGGTTGACCAGTCGCAAACTTAAAGGCCTTTTTTGTAAGATCCACCCGCTTTTCGTCGAGTATTACAACCAGGGTTGTCTTTTTGATCCCGTATTTTTTACCAAGAGCCGCCCCGTCTTTATCATCGAGGTTTATGCTTTTAAAAAAAAACTCATTCCGTTTTACCTTCACAGGGTATAGGGCAAGAACGGCGTTTCTTGAAACATTTTCAACATCCATGCCGCTTTTGCCCTGCTTGGCGAAATGGAAATAGTAGACCAGTACCCTGGAGGTCGGGATAGGCAACTCCGCCATTACCAAGGAAGAAAGGAAGAGGAAGAGAGAAAAAATGACTGTCCTTTTCATATTGATATTTTTCAGGTTAAAAATCCAGGTCAAAAATACGATTAAAGACTTTTCATCCGGCAGAAAAACGATACCCGCGGTTGTTGTGCATTACTTAAGCCTCGGGAATGACAAACCCCGGCCGGAACTGATATTTAAATGTTAACTGGCAAATGATAATGCAACAGGGGAAATGCCTGTTTTAAGTTTAACAAATAAGTAAATATGCCGTAAATTATGTCGTATAATGCTGATAATATGGTGATTTTATAATTATCCCCCAGGATTTCCCGGAACTGCACCTTCTGATTTACAACAGGAGCTATCCTGACAAAAATTTAGAAGTATTCTAAACGTTACCCTGCAGGCTATACTACATATGAGGCAAGTCTCATATGTGTTATGTAATTAATTGATTGTGATTTTAATAACAGAAAAAGGTATATCAGGAACATATATTTTTGTATCCTGATACTCCGATAATAAAAATTAATTTACCCTAAAACCTGAAAAAACATGAAAAAAGAGGCATTACGATTTTCACTACTTTTAATCGTTACCTTATTCCTGGCATTTACCTGTTTACCAGGCGCATATGCCCATTCAAACGGCGCACCGGCAGCCAAAACCGGATCTCCGGGCGATGGCTCAAACTGCACCAGTTGTCATGGCGGAACTGCGGTTAATGTTACCGGCTGGATCACCACCAATATTCCCACCCAGGGATATACCGGGGGCAGTTCATATACAATTACCGTGACGGCAACAGGAACGGGCAAGAAGGGATTTGAGTTATCACCTCAGAATGTTGCGGGAACCCAGCTGGGCACACTGGCGGCCGGAACCGGCAGTAAGCTTGTCGGCGGAACCAAATATGTGACCCATACCGCTGCCGGGGCTTCAACTGGAACCTCCACCTGGTCGTTTAACTGGACTGCCCCCGCAGCAGGAACCGGAACGGTAAACCTTTATGCAGCCATTGTTGTTGGTGAGCCAAACACCAAACTCTGCATGCTACCTGTTTCAGAGTATACGCTTGTTCCGCTGGCCGTTGTTGCTTCAGCAACTCCCTCCACGATTATCCAGGGCGGATCCTCACAGCTTAACGCCACCGCATCGGGCGGTTCCGGAACCTATACCTACTCATGGAGCTCGACTCCCGCCGGATTTACCTCAACCCAGCAAAACCCGGTGGTTTCGCCAACTGCAACCACACAATATACGGTTATCGCCAGTGATGGTTCAGGATCGGTCCAGGGAAACTGTACCGTTACAGTAACCATCCCGGCTCCCCTTGCCGTTGTTGCCTCGGCCAATCCTTCATCCATCAACACCGGGCAATCCT
>JBAXFZ010000551.1:0-2461 GCA_037139685.1 Bacteroidota bacterium | reverse complement strand
AGGAATGGTTGCCAGCTCCAGCCCTATGTAGAACATCAGGAAATCGCCGGAGGAGATCATATAATTCATCCCGATCAGGGTTGAGAGCATCAGCAGGAAGAACTCGCTGATCTTTTCCTTGTTCTGATCCTGTTTCAGCCAGTCGGCCGACTGGATGAAAATGATCAGCACCCCAACATTCAGGATATTCTTAAGCAACATCGACAGTTGGGTCGATTGATACATGCCGCCGAACAGGACCCCGGGCGTCCCGGGGAAAAACCCTGTGACCGTAACGGCAGCCATCAGCAGGATGGCTGGCAGAATGATCTTGTGTTTCCGGGTGTTGGGCAGAAATATTTCCACAATCAATAGGATTACCGTGATAAGGATCAGCAGCAATTCATGTCTCATGATCAGCATTGTGTGTGTTTTTTATAGTTGCTTTATTTTATTAGTAAAGGCGCTGCCGCAATCAGCCGGTGCACGATGGGTCCGAGTCCCTGGGTAATCATATCCGACAGCCACAACGGAGCCACACCGATCAGGGTGATCCCGAATATCAGGGTAACAACGCTCATTTTATCGTACCATTTGGCATCCTGGATCTCCTCAAAATGTTCGTTTTTGATTTTTCCAAGCAGCAGTATGCCCACCACACGCAGCACATACACAGCCGTAACCACGATGGAGGAGGCTGCGATTATGGTGGCGACGCGGTGGAATGTATCAACATTCTGGAACGCCCCTACAAAAATGGTCATTTCAGCCACAAACCCGCTGAAACCGGGAAGTCCGAGAGAGGCAAGACCGGCAATGACATAGGCTACGGCCAGGAATGGCATCACCTTCATCAGTCCGCCCATTTCATTGATAAATCGGGTGTGCGTTCGCCCGTAAATCATGCCGATCAGGGCAAAGAAAAGGGCCGTCATGATACCGTGCGAGATCATCTGCATGATGGCGCCGTTCATGGCGGTCTGGTTGAACATCAGGATGGCGAAGAGCACCAGGGCACAATGGCTCACCGAGGAATAGGCGTTGATGTATTTCAGGTCTTTCTGCCAGATGGCTCCCAGGGCTCCGTAAATGACGCCGATGGTAGCCAGTATCAGGAAAATCCATCCCAGCTGGTGGGCTGCTTCAGGAAGAAGGAAAACGGCAACACGGTAGCAACCGTAACCGCCGAGTTTCATAAGCACACCTGCATGAAGCATCGAAACGGCGGTTGGTGCCGAAGCATGACCGTCGGGCGACCATGTGTGGAACGGGAACATCGCGCCAAGCACCCCGAATCCAACGAAAAGGAAGGGGAACAGGAATCGCTGGGCTTCGATGGGAATATGTTGTTTCGAAATTTTGATCAGGTCGAAGGTGAGCTGGCCTCCATCGGGAGCGGAGTTGAAATAGATCCCGATAATTCCAAGCAGGATGAAGGCAGATCCGCCCATAAGCATGAGGGTAAGCTTCATGGCTGAATAATGGCGCGGGCCACTGCCCCAGATACCGATCAGCAGGTACATCGGGATAACGGCCAGTTCATAAAACAGGAACATTGTAAACAGGTCGAGACAGATAAAGAAACCGAAGACCCCTGTTGCAAGCAGGATCAGCGAGGTGAAGAATTCACGCGGGAGATCCACGATATCCCAGCTTGCAAAGATCCCGGCGAAAACCACCAGGGAGGTCAGCCCGATCATGGCCACCGAAACACCATCAACACCTATAAAAAAGTGAATGTTCAGGGTTTGATACCACACGTTATCCTGGACAAAGAGAACCTCGGCAAGGTTGCCGGCCCGGCGTTCGGCCAGGTACAACAGGATAAGACCGATGGCGGAGAGCAGCTGGAGACTCATCCCCACTACTGCAACCCACTTCACCTGCATATGGGATTTGCTGAATAAAATACCAATTACAGTGAGAACCGGTATAATGATAAATAAGGTCAGAATACTCATTCTTCTATCGAATTAGTTGGTCCATAAATAGGTGAATAACAAGGTGAGCAGCACAACGCCCGATACAAGTACGAGGGCATATTGCTGGAGTTGACCCGATTGCAGTTTTTTAATGCGCTCCGAGGTTTCGTTGGTTACGAAAGCCATCCCGTTCATGGTGCCGTCGACGACATGACGGTCGAACCAGGCGATCGGGCGGGAAACATAGTTGAAGATGATTTTCTTGGTAATGAAGAGATATACCTCGTCAATGTAAAATTTCCTGAAAGCGGCACGCGAAAAGCCGCCTAGTGCGTTGAAGATCTGGTCGGGGATGGTGGTCTCCTTCCGGTAGAAAATGGTTGCCGTGATGATCCCAAGCAACCCGACAAGCACCGCAGGAATTGCGATTCCCAGTTCGATGTGCGACATAAACGGCATTCGGTCGGAGGATACAAACATTGAGAAGGGGATCAGGCCGGCCAGCAGCGCGCCAACTGCAAGGAACATCAGCGGCACCGTCATGGTCCAGGATGCTTCGT
>JBAXFZ010000550.1:0-2467 GCA_037139685.1 Bacteroidota bacterium | reverse complement strand
CGGCCATGTTGCGCTCAGCCTGGCGGAAAATCTCCTTCATAAGCTCTTCATTGTAAATGGTGCTCATGTCGAGGGTGTCCGGAAAACTCGTGTCGGCGATTATGATCTGGTCAAAATATGTATGAAACAACCGGATCTCTGCACTATAGGCTTTGGCAAATTCAATCGCATACCTGCAGGTGATTTCGGTATGGCTTGAAAAATCAACCGGGACAAGAATTTTTTTCATATGGGACTTTCTTTTGGAGTCTAAAGATAGCTCAAACATCAACACAAATTTAATATGTCCAGCAGCATTTTGCAATTATTTTGGTTCGAATAATCCTCCATAAGAATCGATCTTCTTGTATCGAGCATCTCTTCGGTAAAATCCCGGTTGAAGAGACTCAGCAGCTGCTCTTTGAATGAAAGGGGAGAGGTGGCCAGGATACATAATTCGCCAAGGGATGTTCCTGCCACCATGTGCGGGTTGACCAGGCAAAACCTGCCATTGAACAGTGCATTGAGAAGCTTCAGCTTCAGCCCGGTGGGTTGGAATGTGACCATGATATGGACATGTGCCTCGCGGATAAGCGCGAACATGGCTTCATCCGAAGGATTCAGCACAAACCGTATGTTGGGGCGGTTGCCGGCCAGTTTCATGAGCCAGCCGGGAGGGTCAAGCCCTGCAATGACCAGGTCGGGATATGAATCCTCCCAAACCTGGGTAATAAGAAATTTAGCGGCAATGCTGTTTTCAGGAACGGAGAGTTTCCCATGGTAAAGGGCATATGTTCCCTTTCCCGGAAGTGGATTCACCTCCGTATGGCGGTGAAAACTGGGAAGTGTGATGACCCTGTTACCGGGAAATACGGCTGAAAGGTAACTGGTATCTTCCTGCGACACCGATAACATGACTGAGGCATGGGCGAGTATCTTCTGGAAATTCCTCAGACGGGCGCTTTCAGCAAGGAAAAACAACCTTTTCCTGAAATCTTTCTCGGCTTTGAAGAGGTGGTAATAGTAGTGATGTTCGATGTTGCTTTCCCGGTATATCAAAAAGCGTCCCTTTAACCTTGGATCAGAAAGGATCGCGCAGGTATGCAGCCCTTCAAAAAGGATGGGATAGTCGTCGTGCAGCAGGTTTTCAAGGAGTTCGTGCGAATACCTGCTGGCAACGATATAGGGTTTCAGGCTGAAATTTGTTGCCAGGCCCGTCCTGCGCGGGTAATAGTGCACCGTTTCGCAATACCGCTCAAGCTCCGGGGCAGGAGCGCGTTTGTATTCAAAACAATGCAGGTGGATTTTTACCCCTGCTGCGTGGAGGGAGGTGATCTTGTAAAAAACGTCGATCACCCCGCCGTAATTGGCAGGGAAGGGTATGTCGAAGGAGATAATGTGCAGACTGGTACTGGCCAAATTTAAATTTAATTAAAACTTTTCCTGTATGGGTTGACTGTTCATATTCAGCTGATCATAGCCAGTAACCGGGACTCCTCATTTTCCCAGCACAGCTCCCGGGCAGCTTTTTCCATGTTTTTTTTATAAAAAGCCAGCTTTTCAGGGTCGTTCAGCATCGAATCGATTTTTTCCGCAAGGGCTGCCGGGTCGTGGCTCTCAAGATAGTCCCCGATCAGGTACCGGTCGACAATGGCCTTCATCTCGGGGAAGGGGGAAACCAATACGGGGACCATTGCCTGGATATAATCAAGAAATTTATTGGGAAGGCAAAAATGGTAGTTGATGCTGACATCTTTTTCGATCGACAGCCCCAGGTCGGCCGTCATTGTAACTGCATGCAGATCACCGAATGGTACCTGCCCCAGGAACCTTACCTTTTCCTTAAGACCGTTTGTGTCTGTAAGTTCTACAAGCTTGTCGAAAATATCGCCGGTGCCTGCGATCACCAGGATGGCATCCGATTCAATGTGTTTCATCGAGAGGATCGCCTCCTCCAGTCCACGGTCAACATTCACGGCTCCCTGGTAGAGGATTATTTTCTGCCCGGGAAGGATATCCAGCGATGACCTTTCAAGCGCGATGGCGGATGATTTCCTGAAGGGAACATTCCTGATCACCTCTATTTTGTTTCCGAATTCGGAGGAATACAGGTTCGCCACGGAACTGTTTACGGCAACCACTGCCGGCAGTTTGGGGAAGATCCGTCCCTCAATCCATTTCCAGATGCCGGTCACAGTTTTCCGTCCCACGAGTTCCGGAACCCCGCGGAAGTATTCATGGCAGTCGTGCAGGTGGCTGACCCGCTTTTGCACAGCAGATCCCCTGGCGGCACGCTTAGCAAAGGGATGGCTGGCCAGGTTGGCCAGGTAGCAGGCAGGCAGGGTGTCGAGGTCGTTTGAGACGACCAGGTCGTACTTGTGAAAAACCAGGAAAAAAAACAGGGCCAGGTTGTATTCGCCGTAAAACAGCGCCCCCTTGTCAAAAAGAAGTCTCATCCGGTGCATCCCGTAGCAACGGGGAGCCAGGG
>JBAXFZ010000549.1:0-2477 GCA_037139685.1 Bacteroidota bacterium | reverse complement strand
CTCCGGCATTTCAATGGATGACACGACTGAGATGGGCAGGGTCAACCGCTCGCTGATAGCACGGGAAGTGGCATTTACCGTGCTGATGAACCGTAAAGCCGAAAACGGGAACATCATAGCCATGACTGCCGCCGACCGTGACTCGATGACCGTAAAATGCAGGTGGCTTATCGAACACATGAATACCCATGTGGGATATCAGCAGGGATGGGTGTTTTACCAGGAGTGGCAGTTCAGGTCGAAAGAGCTGACCAGTTACCTGGTGGCCTACGATTTGTTGCGCGGTGCCGGTGTTTCGGCTGCAAGCCTGCTTCCGGCGCGTGATTCGCTGCTGCGCTTTACAGCCAGCCTCTATCATAAGGCGATGGACACCTATACCATTTTCGGACTGCCATTCAAATTTTTCAATTTCCAGTTCGACAACCACAGTATCATGACGGCCTCCGCCTTGGGCCTTGCAGCCATTGTGCTCAACGACAATGAAAGCTCCGATCCCGATTTTCAGCCGCAAAACTGGATCAATGCGGGGATGTGGAATCTCGACAATTCCCTGTGGGTTCAAAACGGAATCTATCCCAGGGTTTCGGAACCCGATACCCTTGCAGGCTACGCCGAAGGGCCCGGTTATTTTGCCTATGCCTTCCAGAATGCCTTCCCCTTTATCCGCGCCATGGGAAACTTCCTGCCAGATGGCTATTACCCCTTTACCTTTAACCAGGCATCGCGGGATATCCCCAATCCATGGTATGACCTGCGGTACGATTTTCTCTACTCGTGGATGAACCGGATCAGGATGCCCGACGGGGCCTTCCCTGTCATTCACGACACGGATATTGGCCGGGGGACCGCCATCACGGCGCTTTCGGGAAAACCTGAATTCAACCTGCCCAATCCCACCTTCACCCCTGACGATCCCTTTATCCGGACACAGTATATTGCAACCGGTGTGGCACACGGGACCATCACCGACAGCCTCTTTCAGCCTTTGGCCGAAGCGGGCAGCCTTGTGTTCAGATCGTCGTGGGAACCCGATGCAATCTACATGCATTTCATTGCCAAGCATGGGATTGTCCTCAGCGGGGCCAAGTCGCACCACCAGGGAGACGCAACCAGTTTTTCATTGTTTGCCTTCGGCCAACTGCTGGCGGTCGACCCTGGTTACCCGGGGGCTTCGCTTAGCGACCTGGTGAATAAACCTGCCGACCATAACCTGGTGCTTGTTAACGGCACCGGCCCTCTGCCGCCAAACGGTGAATTTGTGAACACCGGTACAAATACCGCATATATCGAAAATTTCTTTTCCACTCCCTGCCTCGATTACGGGGAGGTAAGATCATCCTATTCAGGGGCAGGAATTACGCGTAAAACTTTGTTTATCAATCACAAATATTTTATCACAGGCGATTTTTTAACCTCCGGCGCGACAAATGACTACACCTTCCAGCTCCACGGGAACGGGCTTACCGGGGCCATGCCTGGGGATCCGACCGGTGCCTGTTTCCCTGATTTCGCAAATGCCAAAGTCACCTACCAGCGCGATTCGGTGCACCTGCTCGCCATGGTGCAGAATGACGGTTCACCTGCCGGTTTCACAATGGCAACCGATTCGATGGCCATAAACGGTGGTTTCCGCCACTATACCAAAACGCTCGTTACAGAAACCGGTGCCGGCAACATGCTGTTCCTGACCACCCTCTATCCGTGGGTCGGGACAAAACCTGACATAAGCCAGGCCGGGTCAGCCACCGGGGTAATCGCCGGCCGGATAAACGGCGGCCTTCAGCATGAATTTTTCTTTGCCCAGCGCGTAAACAACCCGGTTTCCCAACCGGCTTCAGTTACCGGTCTTGCAGAAACCCTCACGGCAAACGGCAATATGAATCTCTGGTCGGCCGATGGAACCGGTAATTTTTCCATTGCTTTCCTTGAAAACGGCGATTCGCTGGTTTACGGCTTCCAGCCGGTGATCCGCTGCGACCGAAAGCTCGATGTGGCTTATGAAAAGGTTTCCGACGGCATCTATGCCGGGTTCGTATCTGCCGCCGGAACCGTTGATCTTTTTTCCGACCGGGCCCTGAAGGCCGTCTCGGGTGCGGTTACAGCCATATCCTATCATGCTGATAAAAACCTGTGTTCGGTGACCTTCAGCAGCAGGGGAAATTTCAGGCTGGAGCCTTCGGATGGATTGACCGAACGACCCGGTTTTACCGGATTACAACTAACTGCTTCTCCAAACCCTTCACAGAACGGGTTGTTCCGGGTAACCATTGATTCGAAGGCAGCAGGGGTGGCCATCCTGACTGTCACCGATCATGCCGGGCACGCCGTTTCCTCGCAGAAAGTTATCCTCCGCCCGGGAAAAACGCAGGCTCAGGCCTCCCTTTCAGGTTTTCCTGCAGGTGCCTACGAGATAAAGTGTTCATCAGGCTCGGGCTTCAGGAGTATAACACTGGTGAATGGACTCCCTTAAGCTTTTA
>JBAXFZ010000548.1:0-2499 GCA_037139685.1 Bacteroidota bacterium | reverse complement strand
CCCCTGTCGGCCCTGGTGTTGAGATGTTTACAATGATGTTGTTCCTTAGTTCAACGCAGGATGGGGAACTGGTTCCCCTGAAAAGCCCGGAGGTGCCGAAGGTGGTGGCCGACGAACTTGCAGCATTCAGAAAGACCGTGTTGTAATATACATGCAGGGTGTCGCCTCCGCCCAGGAAAAGCCCGACAACGGCATTGATATCCTGTCCGGCCGTGGCATTGAGACCGGATACGAAATTGTTGTAAACATAATACACCTGGCCGGTCGGGAGGTATATCCCGATGACCTGTTCCGTCCATGTGTCGGAGCTGAGGTTGTGCACATCGTTGCTGTAAATGTAGGATTTGTTGCCCTGCCCGGCACTGACCTGCATCCCGTAAACCGCCCCATGGCCTGTAATCGAATTAATATTGTTCCGGTAAACGGAGGAGTGGGTGATCCCGGAAATGTAAATCCCGCATTTATTGCCGCTGCTGACTCCCGTGATGTTTGAGATCGTATTGTTGTGTGCATTCACAATATGCTGCACACCGGGGTTTGAAGATATATAGGAATAGATTCCATAAAAAGCCGAAATTCCTGCCAGTGAGATGTTGCTGAAATTATTGTCATGGATATCCTCACTGCCGGGGATCGTAAGGTCATGAAAATAGCAGTAGAAATTTCCGTCGGCTGAAGTCTTGCTGATGGTTCCACCCGTGGTGTTGCCCGAAACAATGATATTCGCAGCATTATCAACGAAATAAATGATGTAGACATTCCCCCGCGACGACATGGTGCCTGCCGAAAACACGTTGTCCTGGCAGGTTATCGAATTCACGGGTGAAGTTACGGCGATGTACCTTGCCTGGGAAAAGACAAACGGTGCAAAGGTGACCGATACATTGATGCTGTTGTTGTTGCAAACCACATCGCCGCTGACGGTGGCAAACCAGATGGCCCAGATGCCGTAAACCTGGCCCGTCCCGCCTCCACCGGCGTTATCGATCACGTTGTAAGTTACGGTCGGGTTGTTTACATAAAGCATGTAAATGCCATAGGTTTCGGCGTTAAGTACACTTCCCCCGAAATTCCGGATGGTGTTGCCTTCGCCAGCCTGCCCGACGGTGAAGTCACTGTCGTAAAACCCCGCATCCGACGCCCCCTGCATGACGATCCCCTTGAAAACGTTCTGGATTGTATTGCCTGTGATGATGATGCCGGAATTTATCCCGCTGGCGGCTGTAACTGTCACCCCGGTGGCTGAGGAGGTGGAAACTGTCCCGTTCCCGATGTAGATGCCGTACACGTAGGGGCTCGTCCCCTTTGTCATCGTGATGGTCGAATTTTTGATCGTAACATGATGGCAGCCGTCCGTTCCGTCGGGTTTGTGGGTCAGGTAACCATATTCGATCCCCTGGCTTGTTGTCGAGACATCGATCCCGCTGAAGGTCAGGAAATCCGTGCCTTCAATGCGGATAACGGCATCCCCGGCACCTCCGTCGATGCTGGTGGCAAGCGTTCCTGCATCAGTCCTCTTGATCAGCGGGTCGGCACCGGCTCCCCATCGCTCGAAAACGATCGGGTCCGGCGCTGTTCCTGTCGCGGTGATCTTAATGGGTGAGGTAATGAGCTCCGTGTAGCCGGCGGTTATTCTGAATGTAACCCCGCCGGCTCCGACACCCTGCAGGTTCAGGTCATTCACGGCCGCCGCCACGGTTGGATAATCCCCGGGGATGGTTTTGATCCCGGTAAGCTGGGCGGAACAGTATTGGTTCAGGAAAAAGAAGAAGGCCCAAAACAATATGATCTTCTTCATTGAATTGATTGATAAGAGTTAATATCATGGAGGAAAGCCTGATCCGTAAAATTCTTCGTCACTATTGCAGGGAGGTCTGAAAAGCTTAACCCGGCCAAATCAGCCATTCAAAAGTACGATATTGAATTGAATTGGCTTTGTTACCTGCAAATTATTTTGATCATGTCCGATACTCAGGAACCTCTCCCCGGGCCCTCCACTTGAAGGGAAGGGAGGGGAGAGGTCATTAACCGGTTTGATTGTGCCTGCCCTGATGGTTTCTCTTTACCGGAAAAAGGAAATAAAAAAAGGCTGCTCGATTGTAATTGAGACAGCCTCTTTTGGCAAATGCTGAAATGGTGAGCGGTTATTATGTAAACTGCTGCCGGTCCGGGGAAAACCCCGGGGCCGGCTCCGGTATCGGTTAGTGTGAATAGGTTTTTGAGGCGACGCGGTAGCCGGGAAGGTTTTTGTACCAGTCGGCATTGGTGTTGCCTGAATTTTCGGCCCAGTTGACGAAATCGTTATAGGCTGTGCTGATGGAAGCCTTCTCGACAGGGTAGGTGAACTTTTCAGTCAGGTTCATGGCCCAGGGAAGGTTGTTGGCTGTCTTGTAATAGCGCCCCTGCGAGGGTTTGCTGTTATCGTCGGAGGTGCCGAACAGGCTGCCGTCAACCTTGTCGGTGGGAGCCTGGTCGGGCAGGTGAACCTCGCGTTTGCGG
>JBAXFZ010000547.1:0-2499 GCA_037139685.1 Bacteroidota bacterium | reverse complement strand
GGTGAGCGAGATCCTGGCAACCGTGCTTCATTCAGTTATGGAAAACTACCTTAAAAAGGTGGCTGTTGAAGGGTTGATAGGCCAGAACATCTGTTTCCAGGGAGCCACCGCAAGGAACAAATCCCTGGTCGCTGCATTTGAACAACGGCTTGGGAAAAAAATATTTGTCTCCCCCTATTGTCATCTTACCGGGGCGCTGGGAGTTGCACTCCTTCTCGGAGAAGAGAAACCCGTTAAAACCGGGTTCAGGGGTATTGGTCTTTTCAGCGATCATATCGAAATCAGTTCGGAAAGGTGCGGATTTTGTGCCAACCATTGCCACATCAGCCTGGCAAATGTCCATGGGGAGCAGGAGGGGTACGGCTTCCTGTGCGGCCGTGATTATGCCACGAAAAAATATGTCGCCCCCGACTCCGGGGTTTTCAACCTGGTTGAGCAACGCGGGCGGGTGCTGCATACAACCCTTCCAAAAAAACCGGTTCCCGACCTGGTTATCGGCCTGCCTGCCTCATTGCATATGTTTGAAGAGTTGACCCTCTGGAAACGTTTTTTCACCAACCTCTCCATCTGCACCCTTACCAGTGAAGATTTGCCCGACCCGGTAAAATCAGGAAAACGGATCGCAGGTGCGGAGTTTTGTGCCCCCATCGGCTCAATATACGGCCATGCGGCATGGCTGGCCGACAAGGTATCCTTTATTTTTCTTCCCGCCGTGCTTCAAAACAGGACAAAAGATCAATCGTCGGAGGGTTATTACTGCTATTATACCCAGTATTCCGCCTCACTTATTTACACCCTGAAAGAAAAGGGGATCTCTGGAAAACTGATCTCCCCGCTCCTCGATTTTTCAAAAGGGAACAACCATATAGTCAAACAACTTTCAGCCTCTCTTTCTCCCTTCCTGGGCTCTGCTGCGACCCCGGAAAAGGTAAAAACCGCCTTTAATGAGGCGTTGTTGTTTTCCGAAAACCAGAGACTGAGACTCTGTTCCCTGTTTCAGAGGGAATTCAGGAAGGAGGGGGGTGTTTCGGTCGTTCTCCTGGGCAGGCCTTATGTGGTTCTTGCAAAGTCAATGAACAAGGGCATTCCCGATATTTTTGCCAGGATGGGAATCAAGGCGTTTTTCCAGGATATGATGCGGAGGGATGACTTTCAATCAGTTGAAACCGGGCTGTTGCTGCAGAAAATCCCGTGGTTCTATGCCGCCAGAATCCTGGAAACGGCAAGGATCGCGGCCACCACCCCCAACCTCTATCCTGTGCTGATCACCGCCTTCAAATGCGCTCCTGATTCTTTTATTCTAGAATATTTCAGGAAAATGATGAATGACTGCCACAAACCCTATCTTATCCTGCAAACCGACGAACACGATTCGAATGTGGGATATGAAACCAGGATCGAAGCCGCCATCCGTTCTTTCAGGAACCATGCTTCGGCCAACCCGAGGCCGGTTGCGCCGGAACTCCCCGATCTCCTGCCCCGTCTTGAAACCAGGATAAATGGTAAAACACTCCTGTTTCCAAACTGGGACAACCTGGTGGCGCCACTGCTTGTGGCAAACCTGAAACGGGCCGGCATCGATGCCCGGCTTATGCAATCAAGCGAAATGACCATCAGGAAAAGCATGGCCTACAATACCGGCCAATGTCTTCCGGTAAACATTGTCGCCCAGGAATTCATCGAGTATGTCGAACATCATAAACTCCGCCCGGAACACACCATGCTTTGGATGACGAAATGTTACATCACCTGCAACCTTCGCCTCTATCCCTTTTATGTAAAAAACCTTCTTGAAACCTACGCGCATGGCTTTGAAAAGGCGGCGGTCTATTCCGGGGAGCTGACCCATCTTGAAATTGCCGTGAGCACCAGCTATTTTGCCTATTTTGCCTACCTGCTGGGAGGGCTGATCCGCAAAGTGGGCTGCAGGATAAGACCCTACGAGATCGTCAAAGGGGCTACCGATGCAGCCATCGAAAAAAGTCTCCATATCCTGGAACCCGCGTTTTTAGGCAACCGGCCGATGGATGATGCTGTTTCGGAAGCAATCGCGTTGTTTGACGCGGTTGAAAGAACGGAGGGGCGTAAGCCCCTTGTTGCCATTTTCGGCGACCTCTATGTGCGCGACAACGATGTAATGAACCAAAACCTTATCCATGACATTGAAGAAAACGGCGGCGAGGTGATCACCACACCTTATACCGACCTGGTGAAAATTACCATTGAGAATGTGATCCGCCGTGCCATGGAACGGGGCGATTATTTCAAAACAGGGCTATACAGGGTGATGCTGTCGGGAATAAAAATTCTTGAGGACAGGTATTATAAACATTTCAGAAAATTCCTTGGCAACAAACCGGTGGTCAATCCAAGTCTCCTTGAAAAACACCTGGTGAAATTCAACATTTCGCCCTTCCACAGCGGCGAATCGTACGAAAACATTTTAAAGATCTTTTATATCCTCGAGAACTATCCCGATATCACCCTGTTTGTTCAGAC
>JBAXFZ010000546.1:0-2515 GCA_037139685.1 Bacteroidota bacterium | reverse complement strand
CCCGGCCGCTTACATTGACCAGCTGTTTCGTCTTGATGGTACGTTTAACCGCAAAGGAACCGATATGGAACCCGGGACCGGGCTCGGGTTAATCCTGTGCAAGGAATTTGTTGCCCTCATGAAAGGTATGATAACACTGGAAAGCAGGGAAAATGAAGGAACGACTGTCTGCCTCACGCTGCCTGCCGGGCATTGATCGTTCCGGTCATCCCCGCGGGTCTCCCTTAAGCGGCATTTTCGCCATCTTTTCCACCTTCATGCTGGGAAAGCCGAACTCTTCAACGATCGTTCCCCCGACAAGGTAAACGCCATCGCCGCGAAAAGGGAACTGTGTAACCGTTTTCGGAAAATGGACCGTGTCGAAAAATCGTCCGTTCACATCGATAAAGGTACCGAAATGCATCCACTCCTTTTTGATCGTCCGCACATATTTAATGGTAACGAGCAATCCCAGCATGCGGATGTTCTTTCCCACATGGGCCGGCATTTCGTGTGCGAGGATGTCGCCGCGGAACTTTATCTCCAGCAGGTCGAAATAGCTGTAGGTAACCGGAAACCCAAGCAGTTCAATCTCATCGTAAACCTCGGCAATGGCATTCTGTTCGAGGGCGGGAAGTTCGAAGCGTTTTACCGGAACTGGGCTGATGAGGGACAGCTGGGGATTAATGCGTGACGCGTGGCTCTTGACGCGTGGCTCGTGGCTCGTGACGCGTGGCTCGTGACTCGTGACGCGTGGCTCATGGCTCGTGACAGGTATAGGTTGATTGGTTTCACCATTTCGCCATTTCGCCATTTCACCATTTTTCTCTCCCGTCTGATCTTTCCCCTTCAGCATATGCGCCTCCCACAGCAGCGAGGCTTTTGGTTTTCCGGTAAACCTGAATGCCCCCACCCTGATGAGGATGATCAACTGGTCAAGTGTGACAGGAACCCGTTTAATAAAATCTTCAAGGTCAACGTATGGTTTTTCTTCAATTCGTAATTCGTAATTCGTAATTCGTAATTCACTTATCGTCTTTCCCACCTCCGCTTCCAGGTTGGCAACATGAATAAATCCCAGGAAAATATCCTTTCCCCTGATGCAGGTCTTGTATTCGCTCCGGTTCACGCAGGGTACGTGCAGGTTGGCGCCAGATATCCTTGCTTCATTGAAATAGACCCACGATGAATAAAACCCGCCGAAGTTGTTGATCACCCCTGTGATGAACTCCAGCGGATAATGGGCTTTCAGGTAGAGGCTCTGGTAACTTTCCACCGCGTAGGAGGCCGAATGGGCCTTAGAAAAGGAATAACCTGCAAAGGATTCGATCTGCCTCCACACCTCGCTGGTCACCTCTTCGGGGTAGCCGGCGTTGCGGCAGTTCTCGAAAAACTTATCAATGATGCGCTGCAACTCCTTCTTCGATCTGTATTTCCCGCTCATGGCCCGGCGGATCACATCGGCATCGGCCAGGTCGAGCCCGGCAAAGTGGTGGCAGATCTTCAGAACATCCTCCTGGTACACCATCACCCCGTAGGTCTCCTTTAACTGCGCCTCCATCACGGGATGCAGGTATTTGAACCTGCCGGGGTTGTGAAACCTGAAGATGTACTCCTTCATCATCCCCGAGCGCGCCACCCCCGGCCTGATAATGGAACTGGCAGCCACCAGGGTGCGGTAGTTGTCGCACCTGAGCTTCTTCAGCAAGCCGCGCATGGCGGGGCTCTCCACGTAAAAGCACCCGATGGTGCGTGCGTTGCGGAGCAACTCCTTCACCTTTTCATCCTCCTTGAAGGCACTTACCCGGTGTACATCCACACTGATGCCCCTGTTCCTCTTTACGATCTCCGCCGCTTCGTAAATATGACCGATGCCGCGCTGGCTGAGGATGTCGAGCTTCTCGAACCCGATCTCCTCAGCCACATACATGTCGAACTGGGTCGTAGGAAAGCCCTTCGGGGGCAGATCGAGCGCCGTGTAGCAGGTGATCGGGTCTTCGGATATCAGCACTCCCCCTGCATGAATACTTCGCAGGTTCGGAAAATCGGCCATCATCTCCCCCAGCTCACTGATCTTGCGGATGATCTTGTTCTGGTTTACCGCCTCCTCCGGGTGTTTCAGATAGGCATCGATTTCCTGCTTGGGCAACCCGTGAACCTTCCCCAGCTCCCGGCAGATCGATTTGTCCCTGAAGGTCGACATGGCGCCGAGCAGGGCGGTGTGCTCGCGGCCGTAGCGCTTGAAAATGTAGTCGAGCACCTCATCGCGCTCCTTCCATGAATAGTCGATATCGAAATCGGGCGGTGACGTTCGCCTGGGATTTATGAACCGTTCAAAATAGAGATCGAGTTCGATGGGATCGACATCGGTGATGCGCAGGCAGTAGGCCACAATGCTGTTGGCGCCGCTTCCCCTCCCCACATGGTAGTAGCCACGCGACATGGAGTAGCGGATTATGTCCCAGGTGATGAGAAAATAGGAGGAAAAACCCATCCTGTCAATGATCTCCAGCTCAGGCCGGATGCGTCTCCGGGC
>JBAXFZ010000545.1:0-2515 GCA_037139685.1 Bacteroidota bacterium | reverse complement strand
TGAGGGTGAATGTTGATACTGTGCCAATGACACTGTTCACCGAAATCGTTCCTCCCAGCAGGGTGGCATATTTTTTGGCAATGGCAAGCCCCAGCCCGGTTCCGCCGAACCTGCGCGAGGTGCTGCCATCGGCCTGGCGGAATTCGTCGAAAATATGGGGCAGGTGGTTTTCAGCAATGCCGATACCGGTGTCGGTTATAACAAAGGTTATCCGCGTTTCATTCTGAAGGGCCCCGATCGAAACGGTACCCTTTTCGGTAAACTTCACCGCGTTGGCAACCAGGTTCTGCAGGATATGCCTGCATTTGCCGGAATCGCTGTTCATTACCAGGGTTGAATCGCCGGGGAGCTGCAGCAAGGCAATGTTCTTTTCACTGGCCTGGGGCTGAATCATACTGACTACCTCGGCAATGAGGTCGTTCACATTGAAGGCTGTAAATTCCGTCTCTTCCCGCCCTGCTTCGATTCGGGAGATATCGAGGATGTCGTTTATCAGGTTCAGCAGGTGCCTGCCGTTGCGCTCAATCACTTCAAGGTAGCTGTACTCTTCCCGGGGGATTTTATCGGTAAGCCTGCGCGAGAGAACGCCGGTGAGGGCAATCACTGAATTCAGCGGTGTCCTGAGCTCATGGCTCATATTCGAAAGGAAATTGGTTTTGAGCCGGCTTGATTCGTCGAGCTGCTGTTTCTGGATTTCCAGCTCGTTGTTTTGCCCCATCAGCTCGGCCGTTTGGGCGGCAAGTTCGCTTTTCTGGGCCTCCAGCTCACGGTTCTGGCTCCCGAGCAATGCCGAGAACTCCTTGATTTTGTGATAGGCCAGTATCCCCTCCACCCGCGCGCTAAAGGTGACAAGAATTCTGTCGATCAGTAGAATGGACTGGTTACTGTAACTGGTCACACTGGCCAGTGATATGATGGCAACCACATCGTCGCCTGCAAGGATGGGCAGGGTGATTATTTCACGCGGGATGAACTTGCCGCTGACTGTGTGAAATACAAAACGGGTATCTTCAGGGATATCGCGCAGGTGCCTGACCGTACGTGAGGCAATGACAGCCCCGAACTCCCCTTCGAAACTGCCGGCCTCGAACGATTTCCTGGCGTTGTTGTCCACCCCGGTCGATTCAAAATGGTCGTACTGTTTTTTATCCTCGCTCAGCAGGTAGATGGCGGCCATCTGCGAATTCGTATGTTCAGCCAGAGCATTAAGGGTTGCCTGGAAGAATTTTTTTGTATCATATTCACTCAGCATCAGCGAGGCAAGGCTGGCCACCCTGGCATCCAGCTCTGACTTCAGCTGGATTGCATCTGCAAGCGTATTGAACGAATCGGACAACCGGCCGGTCTCGTTTGTTGAACAGTAGGAACTGCGGGCATTCAGATCGCCTTCGCCGAAGCGTTTTGCAGCATCGGTAAGGATGCGTAAAGGTTTCCGGATGTTATGCTGCACAATGGAACTGATAACAAGGGAGAGGATTAAGATGACAAACACCAGCAGGAGTAACTGCCTGTTCAGTGATTTGGTCACGAGGCCTGAGGATGTATAAAGTGCATCGGCCTTTTGCATGGAGAAACGATCGACTTTTTGCAGGGCTGTGAGTATGTTTTCAACCTGGTTTGAAACCAAGCCTGTGCTTTTCGTGCGGCCGGCAGCCTCCGCTGTTTTTCCTGTGCGCAGGAGGATCAGCGTTTCATCCCGCAAGGTATTCCATATGATTAGCGCCTGCCTGACCGAATCGATGTCGGAACGGGGGCCAAGGTAAATGGCGTTCAACGAATCCAGCTGCCTGAAAGCATCCTCATCGCATATTTCTATCTGGTTTATGTTTCGCCGTGAGCTCGCTTCATCGGTGATTAGAAACATGTCCTTCATGTTACGCTGGATGATCACTATATCGTAACGCAGTATCCCGATGGTACGTTGCACCATAAAGGGGTGCTGATAGATAATCTCGGTCTGCCGCTGGATTTTGCCCGATTGCCGGTAGGCTACCGCGCCCAGTATGACTACAAACAGCATCAGCATGGCATAGCCAAGCTTGAGCTGTGTTCCGATTTGTAGGTTCCTAAGGTTCATGATGTTTTCTTTTAACAGTGTTGTTTTATAATGCTCAATTTCTCCGCGTTCCATCTATCCACACCCATTTTATTTCGATGTTAAATCAGCCATAATTACCGGACCGGTTCCTTAACCCTGAAAATCGCCGACTGAGGAAACACCTCCCTGTAGCCATACCTGGTCAGGATTTCCCTTTCGGTTTCCCCGGTAACAAGATAACCCCCGTTTGCAAGGCATTTTTCCATTTTGGCGAGGATGAATGCCCTGAATTCAGGTTTGTAGTAAAACAGGAGATTCGCGCAGAAAACCAGGTCGAAATCCCCGAAAATACTGGCCGGGGGTGAACTCAGGCGGTCGCTGAACAGATCGAATACCGAGAAATCAAGACATTCTTTAAGCTCCGGCTTTATCTTGAAAACATCGCCCTCTTTGGTAAACCACTGTTGAATCCGTCTC
>JBAXFZ010000544.1:0-2527 GCA_037139685.1 Bacteroidota bacterium | reverse complement strand
TACAGAGGTTATATTAATCAGAAATATACATTCCAGGAATTCAAAAACCTGTTTTCGATGCTGACAGACAAAGGGATTAATTTGTACACGACCAACGGACCCAGCGGGTATGAGCACTTGGCCTATTCCTTTACCAATGAGGCAACCAGCTCCTTTTTTGCTGTATTGGATTCATATTTTGTGACACAGGACACTCAAAAGATAAACATGGGAGGCCATATCGATTCGACACAAATGGCTTGGCTGAAAACACAGGTGGCCCAGACCAGTGCGTTGAATAAATTCCTTTCCATCCATGTACCCTATTATTATGTCGACAACGACTCAACTGAAGCCTCAGAAGCGGATACAACACTCACGAACCTCTGGTCCTTTATTGACGTCAACAAGTTCGACATCTATGCATGCGGACATTGGCATCTGTATGCCCGAAGGACTATTTACGGCAGTTTAACCCTGAAACCACAACCCTCGTCTCCGGTTCCGGCTTGGAAGAACAATGTGGGGCAGCTTATCAACGGCACATGCGGTGCAGGTTCCGGCGGAGGGTACATCGATCCGACAGTCAGAACCGAATGGAACGTTCACAACGACCACAAGACCTATTATTTCAGCGTTATAGATATCAACGGAGGCAACGTAACGGTAAAAAGTTACGGGGGGGATACGGGAGCTTACAGTCTTATCGATACCTTCACTATTCAAAAGTAGAACATGAGTGATTATTATAAACCAACTGAAAGCCAAAATGAAAGGACCTGGATTTTTATTATCGGTAATGATGATTATGCTTGTCATGACCGTAAGTTGCAGCAAAAAAAATGATGATCCACAAACTGTCACAAAAAAGCCCTATGCCTGGGTTGCAGGAGAGAGGGACAGCACCGGTTATGGTATGATCCTTTTTTCTGCCGACAGCGGGGAAACCTGGGTAAGACAAGGACAAGGGAGTTCCCTATTGAAAGATATCGATGTTTGGGATATCTGGGCAGTAGATGAAAATACTGTGTGGGCAGTGTGCTCGGAAAATGTCATTCTGAAAACGCTGAATGGTGGTAAAACCTGGACTCAGGTGCCGGCACCTACATATAAAACAGTTCCAAGGCTCTCATCCATTTCCATCGTAAATAAAACCAATATCTGGATCAGCGGTTCAGGTGGTGCAGTTTTCAATTCAACGGATAATGGGAACTCCTGGACGGTATTTGATACAAACACCTTTCACAATGGCCTAATGCAGGGGGTATGGGCTGTCAACCCGCAAAAAGTATATGTTGCGGGAGGGGTTGGCAACAATAGTAAATATAAAGGTTTTATCGGATATACGTTGGATGGCGGTATTACCTGGGATTCTGTTTCCCCGGCAGATGATTACAACAGAAACGAATGGATCGGTGTTACCTCATGCGGAAATACAATCGTAGTGTATGGAGGGAAGGCTCATTACATGGTCAGCACCGATGGAGGAGGATCATGGAAGAATGATTCAGTGCTTCATACCGGGGGTGTTACCGGTGCTGATATCAACCACATGATTATGCTCAATTCCGGAACTTGGTGGGGAGCCTTTGATTTGAGCGAAGTATTCCTGACAACCAACGGAGGATCTTCCTGGGTTTCACAGCCGGCAATTAAAAATGGTGAATTCAATGTCGGCATTGACTCCTTTAACGGTAAGCTCGCATTAACGGTAGGAGAGTTGTCAGGATGGCCGAAAAAGGGATCTATCATGAAAACATCGGATGGCGGAACAACCTGGAAAAATGTTCACACCTACAGTTGCTCTTTATCCAAAGTCTCCTTTATCAAACAATAACAGGATGAAATCCCCGCACATTTTTGGCTTTATACTAGCATTGGTTCTGGTCAGCCAACTCCTCATCCAGCAATCCTGTAAAAAAAGCGGGCCAACTGTTGAACCAGTCTATCTGACTGTTACTTTGCCGCGATCGGTATTCCACAACGAGTCATATTATTCACTGAAATACCTGGAACGGTCCATTGAATTGGATTTCAGCCAGCCAATCGATTCAACCACCATCCCCGGCAATATCTCCTTTTCACACAAAGGAGGCCCCCTCGAAACAATATATAAAACAATTTTCTCCGGTAGAAAGGTGATCCTGGCATTTAATCAGGATTTTCAGTTGCATGCGGGATGGAAATACCTGGTCACCGTTAAAACGGGGTTGAGATCTACCACCGGAGTAAAGCTTCCGTCGGATGCAACCATTGAAGTACGAACCACCGCCAAACAGTTGGGTGTCGATAACGACTCCACCCCGCGGAATTCCATCGTATGTATCAGCGATATCCACCTGGGCGATCAAAGGTCAGCTGACCTTGGGTATTGCTGGTTCACTAAAAATTCAGCAGCGCTAGACAGTCTGCTCGGATTTGTGCAGACCAGCCCCCAGGTGAAGCAACTGGTCATTCTTGGTGATCTGTTCGACGAATGGGTGATTCCATATTGTCTTTCTCCCTTCGACACACTGACCGGGATTCATAATTCCAGGGATTATTTTCT
>JBAXFZ010000543.1:0-2543 GCA_037139685.1 Bacteroidota bacterium | reverse complement strand
CGCGGGTATTCGAGGATCGCGCCTTCCATCGCCACGCCGTTGATCGGATTCGGCCGGTCGAGGACGATAAAGGGAATATGCAATTCGGCCGCGGCTTCCATCGACAGTAACATCGTGCTGATGAATGTATAGAAGCGCGCGCCGACATCCTGGATGTCGAACACGACTAAATCGAGGTCATCCAAATCGGAAGGGGCGGGCTTCCGCTTCTGGTTATAGAGTGAGACCACCGGGATACCGGTAACCGGGTCGGTCATATCGCCTGTATGCTGCCCCGCTTCGGCAGCTGACCTGAACCCGTGTTCCGGCGAAAAGATCCGTTTTATCCCGAACCCTTTACCAGCCAGGAAATCCACGATGTTCACCCCGGAGACCTCTGATGCATTGTTTGCAACCACCCCGATTTTCTTCCCTCGCAGCATTGGGAAATAGGCGGAGGTGTCTTCGGCCCCGCTCCCGGCCTGCGCCTGTGTGAAAAGAGGCAGGAGCATAACGAGTGCTATCAGTCCCGGCAGGCTCTTTAACATCTTGCTCATGATACCGATCAAAAAAAAAGATACTTTTGCAAAGTAAACACTTCTTTTAGTTGAATACTGAACTTTTTCTGGCAAAACGACTCGTATCAAGGAGCAAGGGGAATTTTTCCTGGACCTTCGTGGTGATTGCCATTACCTCCATTTCGCTGGGGCTGGCCATCATGTTCGTTGCCGTGGCCATCCTGACAGGGTTTAAAATGGAGATCCGCGAGAAGGTTGTGGGTTTTTGCGGCCATATCCAGATCACTAAATTTTCGGAGACTGCAACCTACGAGCCCCAGCCGGTTGAAAGAAACCAGCCCTTCTGCACGAGGCTGAAGCATAATCCAGACATCAGCCATATCCAGGTGTTTGCAACCAAGGCGGGGATCATCAAAACCAAAGACCAGATCCAGGGGGTCATTTTCAAGGGGATCGGCACCGACTACGACTGGGGTTTCTTCAGGAATAAGATAGTCGAAGGCCGTTGTTTCGCTGTTAGCGACACCGGCAGGTCGGACGAGGTGATCGTTTCGCGAAAAATTGCATCCCTGATGAACCTGCACCTGAACGATGACATGCGGATGTATTTCATTGTCGGAAATACCACGCTTGGCCGCAAATTAAAGATTGCCGGCATCTACGACACCGGTCTTGAAGAATTTGACAAACTCTATGTAATCGGCGACATCCATCACATCCAGAAGCTCAACAACTGGACGAACAACCAGGTTGGCGGTTTCGAGGTGTACCTGAAGAAGTTCGGCGACATCGACCGGATGGGTGTTTACATTTACCACCAGATCGGGTTCGCACTTGATGCGGTGACGATTAAAATGCAATATCCCCAGATTTTCGACTGGCTCGACCTGCAGGATATCAATGTACTGATCATCCTGATCCTGATCGTCCTGGTCTCCTCCACCACCATCATCTCGACCCTGCTGATCCTGATTCTCGAGCGGACCACCATGATCGGGATACTGAAAGCCCTTGGGATGCGCAACAGGAATATACGGAAAATGTTTTTATACAATGCGATGTATATCGTCGGATGGGGCATTTTATGGGGGAACCTGCTCGCCTTTACGCTATGCCTGCTGCAGAAATATTTCAGGCTGGTGACCCTCTCCGAAGAATCCTACTATGTTTCGGTTATCCCGGTCAACCTCAATTTCTGGAATATCCTGCTGATAAACCTGGGGACCATCCTGGTTTGTTACCTGATCTTCACCATCCCCTCTTTTATTATTTCGAGGGTAACCCCTGTAAAGGCGATCCGTTTCAGCTGAAACGAAGGTTTTTGCCCCTATTTCAGGTCAGGATAGATGAGATCAAGCCCGCACCTGAGATTCTTCATGTACTCAAGAGCCTGGTGTATGTATTTCCTGGGAATGACCGAACCATGCTGGGGCATGATGGCATTGATATCCACATTGCGAAGGCGGTTTACAAACCCGCGTGTGGCAATATTACCGGCCATATAGTCAAGATGGAACAGGTTCATTTTCTGTTCATGTTTTTCGAAATCCTCAACAACAAGCCGCCATTCCACATCAATGGAGGCCCATACATCTCCCGAGAAGAGGAATTTCGAGGTAGGATCATAGGTCGCAAAGGCCCCCGGGAAGTGCAGGAACGGGGATTCGATGAAAGTCAGTTTCCGTCCCGATTCAAAGGTATAAGCCGGCGTATCGTTTATATTGACGAAAGAATAGTTCGATTTGCCATAATGGTGAAGAAGAATGTTTGTACGGATCGAAGTGATGATCTGAACGGCGGGATCGATCGTTAGCCAGTCGACCATGGAGGCTGCCACATCCGGGTCCTGGTGACAGACAATCAGTGCGTGCACCTTTTCGGGTGGCAGGACCTGCGCAACCCGCATTTTTACGAACTCATAGCTTCCGCGCCCCCCCGGATCCACAATTAGGGCCTCCTGCCCGTCAACGATCAGGTAGGTGTTGCAACGGAAAGCGGTCATCTCAGGAACTCCAAGCCAATAAACCGTATGCTGGTCATCCTGGA
>JBAXFZ010000542.1:0-2549 GCA_037139685.1 Bacteroidota bacterium | reverse complement strand
GTCAATTTCGGGAGCTGACACAGTTGATATCAACACAATTCACCACTACACAGCTCAGGAAGGAATGGGTATCTACGCATGGACGGTTTCTACCGGCGGATCAATAACTGCCGGAGGTCAATCCTACAATGTTTCGGCCCTCTGGGCAATTCCGGGTGACCAGACCATAAGTCTCAATGTTACGACCACAGCAGGATGTACAGCACCTGCGCCTGTTCCTTACAGTGTCTTTGTCAAGGGGACCATTCCTTTGCCCACCATCACCGGCCCGGCTGAGGTTTGTCTTGGCACAACTGGTCATGTTTACACCACCGAACCTGGAAAGACGAATTATCTCTGGTCCGTTTCTGCCGGGGGTAACATAACAGGCGGGGGAACGAGTTCAGATAATTCGGTAACTATTACCTGGACGACTACAGGACCCCAGACCGTCAGTGTTGTTTACACGGATGCATTCAGCAATACGGTTGGTTCGCCCGACTATAACGTAACGGTAGATCCGCTGCCTGTTCCCACTATTACAGGGCCATCCACGATATGTCTCAATGGTCCAGGCAAAGTTTACACAACTGAAGCCGGCAGGACAGATTATATATGGACTGTTTCGGCCGGCGGCTCAATTACGGCCGGCGGTGCCGCTACAGACAATACGGTAACGGTAACCTGGACATCAACAGGAGCACAGGTTGTCAGTGTGAACTATACCAGCGGAGGTTGTACTGCAGCTGCAGCAACCGATTACCTGGTTACAGTTAACCCGCTGCCTGTACCCACCATAACCGGGCCGGCAACCGTATGCCTGAATTCTGCAGGCAATGTTTATACCACCGAACCGGGGAAGACTGATTACACCTGGGCTATTGAGGGCGGAACTATCACTTCCGGCGGAGGTTTAAATGACAATACAGCCACTGTTACCTGGTTCTCTGCATTTGTACAGAATATAAGGGTGAACTACGCCAATGTTAACGAATGTATGGCTTCCTCCTCCACATTATTCGAGGTTATGGTCAATCCATTGCCAGTTCCCACCCTTTCCGGACCGACACCTGTTTGCCTGAATTCAGCCGGGAACGTATACACCACCGAAGCGGGTATGTCAGGTTATATCTGGTCAGTTACCGGCGGAACCATTACCAGCGGAGGCGGCTCAGCCGATAATACTGCCACGGTTACATGGACAACAACAGGAACTGAATCCATCAGTGTCTTTTATACTGATGACAACAACTGTTCTGCCGAAGCACCGACCGGATATGACGTAACTGTAGATCCGCTGCCTGTGCCCACGATTTCAGGGCCAGCCTCTGCTTGTCTCAATGACCCGGGAAAAGTTTATACGACTGAACCCGGGATGACAGCATACCTGTGGACTGTTTCGGCCGGCGGCTCCATTACTTCCGGCGGCACCGCTGCAGACAATTCAGTAACGGTAACATGGACCTCAACCGGGGCCCAGGATGTAAGCGTGAACTATACAAGTGCAAGTTGTAATGCAACAGGTGCAACCAGTTACCCGGTTACAGTAAACCCGTTACCGGTACCGACAATCTCCGGGCCGGCAACAATATGCCTGTATTCTACCGGTAACGTTTATACTACCGAACCAGGGAAGGCTAATTACACCTGGGCTATTGAAGGCGGAACGATCACTTCAGGTGGGGGTTTAACTGACAATACAGCCACGGTTACCTGGTTCTCTGCATATGTACAGAATATAAGGGTGAACTACACCAATGACAGCCAATGCATGGCATCCTCATCCACATTATTCGAGGTTATGGTCAACCCGTTGCCTGTTCCCACGGTTTCCGGACCGACACCTGTTTGTCTGAATTCAACCGGGAATGTTTACACCACTGAAGCTGGCATGTCAAATTACAACTGGACAGTTAGCGGCGGTACAATAACCGCCGGCGGAGGCCCGACTGATAACACTGCCACTGTTACCTGGACATCTTCAGGGATTGAATCTGTAAGTATCAGCTATACTGACGAAAACAACTGTTCTGCAGAATCACCGACCCTTTACGAAGTGACGGTTAATAACGTGCCCGATCCCGCACTTTCAGGCCCGACACCGGCTTGTCTGAATGCACCGGGACAAGTGTACACAACTGACCCTGGTAAAACGGATTATATCTGGAACGTTACCGGCGGAACCATCACCTCGGGTGGCGGTGCTGCCGACAATACCGCGACCGTTACCTGGACATCACTTGGAGCGCAATCCATCAGCGTCAAGTACACCGATGGATGCGTGTCAGATGTTACGATGTTCCCGGTTACAGTTAACGACCTGCCATCTCCGACACTTTCAGGACCTGCTATCGTTTGCATCAATTCCACAGGCAATGTCTATACCACTGAAGCCGGGATGTTCGGATATTCCTGGTCGGTAGTTGGAGGAACCATCACCTCGGGCGGAGATATGACTGACAACACTGCAACTGTTACATGGACTTCATCGGGTGCACAATCAATCAGCGTCAACTACTCCAACGGCAGCTTCGTCGCCGCAGGATGCACGGCTCTGATGCCAACCGCAT
>JBAXFZ010000541.1:0-2558 GCA_037139685.1 Bacteroidota bacterium | reverse complement strand
GAATATTATTTCGTTTTATCAGATTTTGTAAAGCTGTTTCGGAGACTCCGTATTTGTCCTGGACTTCTTTAAGGGTGTAACAATCGTCAATTTCGTATTGTATTGGTTCGGGGTTGGTATCTGCCAGCTGTATGATGGGAGTGGGTTGCTCGAATAGTTTATCCAAATCGCAACGCCTGACAATAGTTTTTTTCTTTAAGATATTTACAGCTTGCAATTTCCCTGTATTAATAAGGTTATAAACGGTTTGTCTTGAAGATCCGATCAGTTTGGCCACATGCCGGACACTGAGGAATTCCTGTAGCTTAATATCTTCAATGGGTTTTGATTTTATCTGAATGGTTTCTTTATTGCTTGTCTCAACTTTTGTAGCTCGTTGCCTGGCTTTATAAGCACGTTTTGCGCAATTATCGCTGCAATATTGAGTGACAGTTGTTCTGGCTGTAAACTCTTTTCCGCAAAATTGACAAATCCGTTGTACCTTGATATTTGTGCTCATTTTGTATTCAATTGTATAAAAGTGTTTAAAAGTGTCAAGTTAATTCTCCATTTATTGGTCCGAGGTACAAATATTCACCAAAATTTTAATTGAGGTACAACAAAGGTACAAATATATACAAAACGGATCACTAACGGTACGCAAAAGATATTAACAATAAAAATTAAAAAAGCCCATATTTACTGGGCTTTATGTTACTTATACAGTTTTGGTTATGTGTTCGTTTTGTGCCGGTTACTTTCCGATGCAAAACCTACTAAAAATCGCCCCCAGTATCTCATCAGTGGTCACCTCTCCTGTAATCTCTCCCAGGTGGTACAGGGCGCTTCGCAGGTCGGTCGTAAGCAGGTCGGGGGAGATGCCGTCCTTGAGTCCCTCATCCACGCAGGCCACCGATTCGTGCGCCCGCTTCAGGGCCTCATAGTGGCGCGAGTTGGAGACGATGGTGTTATCTGAAACATGCGTGTTTTCAACCACCTTCAGCAGGTGCTCGGCGATCTCGTGGATGTTCTCGCGGCGCTTGCCCGAGACAAACACGGTGTCGTACTCCACGAACTCCCTGAACCCCTTTGGAAGGGTTTTCAGCTTGTCCATCTTGTTGCCCACCAGGATCATGGTGCGCGCACCGGCGGCGGTGTATTCCCTGAATTCGGCAACGGAGGCCATCACATCGGCGAACGATTGCAGCGTGGCGTCGAAAACGTAAAGGATGATGCTGCCCTCGCTGATCTTTCCCCAGGTGCGCCCGATGCGGATGGTCTCGATCGGGTCCTCGGCCGCCCGAAAACGGGCGGTATCGATAAAGCGGAAGCTATACCCGCCGATGACGATGGTGTCCTCAATGGCGTCACGGGTGGTTCCCGGGATCTCCGATACAATGGCCTTCTCCTCGTTCAGCAACACGTTCAGCAGGGTTGACTTGCCCACGTTTGGCTTGCCGATGATGGCAACAGGGATACCGCTCTTGATCACGTTGCCCAGGCTGAAGGAGCCGGTGAGGGCCGACAGCTCTGCCAGGATATGGTCCAGCAGCGCCTGGAAATTGGTCCGGTCGGCAAAGATCATGTGCTCCTCGCTGAAATCGAGCTCCAGTTCGATCAGCGCCGTAAACTCCAGCAGCGACTGTCTCAGTGCGTGGATCTTTTTCGAAAATCCCCCCCTCATCTGCCTTATGGCCAGGTCGTGCGATGTGGATGAATGCGATGCGATCAGGTCGGCCACCGCCTCGGCCTGCGACAGGTCAAACTTCCTGTTCATAAAGGCCCGCAGGGTGAACTCCCCGGGGTTGGCCATGCGCAGCCCACGCGAGAGGAGCAGTTCAAGCAGTTTCTGCTGGATGTAAACCGACCCGTGGCACGAAATTTCAACCACATCTTCCCCGGTGTAGGAGTGTGGCGCCCTGAAAATGCTGACAAGCACCTCGTCGAGCATCCCCGTTTCACCCCCGATGATTCCCAGGTGGATCGTATGCGAAGCGGCCGAAAGGATGTCCAGGTTTTTTTCGGCAGGCTTAAATAACTCTGCCGTAACGGCAAAGGCTGCCGGCCCTGATAGCCTGATCACGGCGATAGCTCCCGTCCCAGGAGCGGTCGACAGGGCGCAGATGGTGTCGGATGTGGAGGAAATTCTCATGTTTAGCAGATCAAAGTGACAACAAAGTTTAGGAAATATATAGGTTTTAACAAAATTATCAGCAAAAAAGTTTTCCTTTTTTTAAAAGAGAGTATCTTTGACCGACAAAATGAAAAGGAAAGTGCCAAATGCAAAATGCAAAGTGCAAAATGCAAAATGCAAAGTGCAAACCGCCTAAAAACCTATAAATATCCCCGCGCTTCAGCGCGGGGTCAATTGCTAATTTAAAAATTCACCATTTCATGAGTATTCTGGTTGACAAAGATTCGAAGGTAATTGTTCAGGGCATTACGGGAAACGAGGGCTCGTTTCACACGGGACAGATGATTGAATACGGCACCAACATCGTTGGCGGGGTTACGCCCGGCAAAGGCGGACAGATGCACCTCAACCGCCCGGTGTTCAACACGGTGTCGGATGCGGTTAT
>JBAXFZ010000540.1:0-2561 GCA_037139685.1 Bacteroidota bacterium | reverse complement strand
GGATGATGCCGGAAATTTATTTGCCAGCGGGGATATCCGGAACAATAACCAGGAAGAATGCCTGATGGAGTGGAACGGGCTGGGATGGACTGAACATTCGATGCCCTGGTTATATTATGTAGGAATGATTAATGCCATCTGTTCAGACGGCCTGAATGTTTACGGTGCTGAATTTAACGGGGGGGCGGAAATGGCTCTGCTTAAGTGGAACGGCATCGGGTGGAGCTCGACCGATACGCTTTCTAAAAAATTCTTTTACCAGATCTGTGCAGGCCCGCTGGGGAAAATATACGCCATCGGGGATTTTACGAACGGTGCGGGAAGGCCCTTTGTGGCAGAATGGGACGGCTTTAACTGGAGCGAGGTGGGAGGCAGCAATGGCTTGCATGCCAACGGGGCGATCCATGTTATCTGTACCGATGCGTTCGGTGGTATTTATGCAGCAGGAGCATTCACCAATCCGCAAGGTTACCGGTATGTGGCAAAATATGACGGTATGGGATGGAGTGAACTGGGCGACACACTCAACCCGCTGAATGCCAATGGCGACATCTTTGCGCTCTGTGCCGATCCGACGGGCAACGTATATGCAGGGGGGACTTTCACCGATTCGGCCGGTTACAGTTATGTTGCAAAATGCGCAAAAATAGACCAGGTGAAATGGATTCATGCAATAACCCCGGTCAATACAAGACTCAATTCCCTTGATTTTCCGAACCCCGGCAGGGAAAAGAGTAAAAGCGCCGGAACCGTTATGACCGGGTTTGCAGCCGGAAACGGGGGTGTTCTTTTGAAAACCACCGACGGAGGATCAACCTGGACATCCCTTTATACCGGTACAACAGTTCCGCTGAATGCCGTCAGCTTCCCGGGCCCTGCAACCGGATATGCGGCAGGCGCATCAGGCGTCATGATTAAAACCACCGACGGGGGGATGAACTGGAATGCATTGAATCCGGGCAACAATGCCATGCTGAATTCACTGAGTTTCCGGGATTCGCTTACCGGTTACGCAGCGGGTTCGGGCGGGACAATCCTGAAAACCACAAACGGAGGTGCAACATGGACAGCCCTTTTTACAGAATCAACGGACTCACTCTTCTCTGTATTATTTATTAACGCAGATACCGGATTTGCTGCCGGTACGAACGGCTGCATCATAAGAACGACAAACGGGGGCGCCAGCTGGACAAGGCAGTCGTCAGGCACCCTGAAGACCCTGCATTCGCTGGCCTTCCTAAACGACAGCACCGGCCTGGCCGCGGGCGACAGCGGTACGATTTTGAAAACGACTAACGCGGGGCTGACCTGGGACGCACTTAATACCGTAATCACCAAATTCTGCCGTTCGGTTTATTTAAAAGATGCCGATACCGGGTATATCGCAGGAAATGACGGCTGTATCTTAAAGACAACCAATGGGGGAATTACCTGGGCTGTCCAGAATTCCGGGACATCTTCCGCCCTCTCGTCAATATTTCTTGCCGGCACCGCCTGGGTTGTGGCAGGGGACAGCGGAACCATTCTCCGGACCACATTGAAGAGCCCGATGGGGATCAACAACCGGCAGGCTCCAAATCCGCACCTGCTGGAACTTTACCCCAACCCGGCACACAAACAGGTCACCATAAAATCAAAATACCAGCCGCAGAATGGCATATTGTCCTTACTTGACATGAAGGGAGATGAGGTCATGAAACAATCCATTGGTTTTCTGCCGGTTACACTTGATCTTTCCGGTATCAAACCGGGGGTTTATATCTTCAAATTCATATCTGAAAGCACCGTCCGGGTAGCCAGGGTTATCCTTGAACCTTGAGATTGCTTATTTCCCCCCTCGTGATGGGTGATCAGTAAAGAAAGTACCTAAATTGACCAAATCCCCCGATTTCAAGGTATAAATCCAATATGCAAACCAATGGCACTGAGGAATAGTCACTGTATTTTCTTATTTATTCAGAAAAATTGGTAAAGCTTTTCCCATCGTAACTGCACAAACCCATGCCCCTGGTGCCGAACCAGAGTTTACCCGATTTATCCGGTGTAACACTGAAAACCGAATTATTGCTAAGTCCCTCTTTGGTTGTAAAATTGGTAAAGACCGCTGAACCTCCTGCCGGAGCCGATGGATTGTAACACCACACCCCTCCCGTGGTTTCCCTCTTCGTGATATCACCTGCCTCGGCGCAGAACCATATGTTTCCGGCTTTATCTTCGGCCATAGGGCCAACCCCGCATGAGTCAAACATCCCCTTCTGAAGCACATTGGCAAATGCGCTTCCATCATACCGGCACACACCCTTGTCTCTCCGGCCGACCCAGATGTTGCCGGATTTATCTTCCAAAACACCGCTAAACCATTTCTCGCCATTCGGTTTGAAATTGGTTACTGATTTGCCGTCATAACGGCATATGCCCTCAAACCAGGTGGCAAACCAGATGTTCCCGTTTTTATCCTGCAAGGCAGATGAAACATGTTTAAGGTCCAGGCCATTCTTGTTTATGATGCCGTCGTTATTCAAAAAACGGCCAAAGTATGTCCCATCGTAGCGATATACACC
>JBAXFZ010000539.1:0-2569 GCA_037139685.1 Bacteroidota bacterium | reverse complement strand
TTTGGGACATGGGTTCATATCGGGCTGGCTGCCGAAGGGGTCGCCCCGAGGCGGCAGCTGCTCTCCATCTTTTCAGGAACAGGCTATCTTCCCGGTATCCTTCCCAAACCCTGATTATTCAATCCCGGGCTGTTGCCATTCCGTATTTCAATCTTTAAGCGGGTTACACCTTATTTCCCGTCATCCGGAATTCAGCGCATGCCGGAAGGCGTATGCTGGCAATGAGCCGGTGTGAGGCCCGCAATACTTTACTACCTTTGTAAAAAATCTACCAGGTATGAAACTGAGGTTGTATGCCTTTCTTAGTCTAACGATCCTGGCATCGGGATGTCATAAAACAGCAGATAACCCTGCAATCCTGAAGATGGCGGATCTTACCGCCCCTTCGCAGTTCAACTGGGCCTCAACCAAAGTTATCTCGCTTCATCTTGCCAATGTTCCGGCCGGCGTAATCCGGGTCTCATCCGCCGATGAATCGGAGCTCTACCTGAAAATAATGGGAGACAGCATCACAGGCCAGCAGGATATCTCCATTCTCATCCCTTCGGTTGTCAGGCAGCTGAATATCAATTCCTACCCGGTAATTATATCATCGAACACCATCCGTTTTTCCTTTCCCGCCGTTAAAGAGGCCCAGGTAACCAACCATTCCATGAATTTTAACGGATCAACGGCATGGATTAAGGTAGCCACTGCATCCAACCTCCCCTTTACGAGCCAGTACAGTGTCTCGGCATGGGTCAAGGCAGGCAGCCAGCAAACTGCAAAGATCATCGAGAAGGGCGATTGGGACGGGCTTGGCCTTGGCCAGGATTATTGGAACGGATGGCAGACCAGTGTTGCCTTCAATGACGGCACTTCTGCAGTGCTCAACTGGAGCGGCGGGCGACCTGTATTAAACCGGTGGTACCACCTTGCAGGCACTTATGATGGTGCAACGCTTAAGTTATATGTTGACGGGGTGCTGAAAAATTTCACCACAGTTTCAAAGACGATAAGGATCAACGGACGATTCATTTCAATTGGCTCGGATGCAGGTGCTCAGAAGTTTTTCCATGGCTGGCTCGACGAGGTGTCAATATGGAACACAGCCCTGGCACAAACCCAGATAAACACCGGTCGCACCATAGGATTTACGGGAAGCGAACCAGGGATCAAGGGGTACTGGAAGTTCAATGAAACCGGCGGAACCACCTGTTATGACATGACAGCCAACCACTATGACGGGGTTAACACGGCCGGCATCTATTCAACGGATGTCGGCTATGCGCTAACCGTCGACACCGACAATGACGGAGTTCCCGACACCTATGACGATTACCCGGCCGACAACACCAGGGCCTTCAACAATTACATCCCCTCATCAGGCTATAACACCCTGGTTTTTGAAGACCTCTGGCCCGGGCAGGGTGATTATGATTTTAACGACCTGGTCCTGGGGTATGAGTTTAATACTATTACCAACGCACAGAATAAAATTGTGGAGACCAGGGCAAACTTCGTGGTAAGGGCCATAGGGGGAAGCTTTAGAAACGGTTTTGGATTCGAACTTACCGGGTGTGCAATACCCTCTTCTGCCATAACCTGCACAGGCAGCAACATCGCGGAAAATTACATCACCCTGCTGGCTAACGGCCTTGAAGCCCTGCAGGCACACCCAACCATCATTGTGTTTGACAACGCCTACAATATCCTGCCGGGACAAAGCGGAGCCACTGGCGTGAATGTAGAGCAAAATATGCCCTACGTGATACCGGATACAATTAAAATCCATCTCACTTTTCCTTCCAACACATACACACTGGCGCAGTTGAATCAAACAGCATTCAATCCCTTTCTAATCGTCAACAAAACACGGGGCCGGGAGGTTCACCTGGCGGATTACCCGCCTACCTCGCGGGCCGATCCCGGTTATTTTGCCACTGTTGACGATAACAGCAAGCCGTCATCCAACAGGTATTACAAAACTGCGAAAAACCTGCCATGGGCGTTGAATTTACCCGGAAATTTTGCATATCCCCGTGAAAAGCAGGATATACTGAGCGCCTATCTTAAAATGGCACCCTGGGCGCAGTCGGCCGGGACCCTCTATACTGACTGGTACCAAAATATTTCAGGCTACAGGGACAATTCATATATTTTCCAGCACTAGCCTGGCAATCTGTTTCATTTCTTTGCCTGTGAAATTTGGCGGAATCAAAACTTCATCAGCTAGCCTTCAATCTATATTCCGTAAATGTATGACGATTAACGATGAAAATAAGTATAAAAAGACTGCCGGATTGCATGTATCCGGCATCCTGACATTTTTCTTTGTAATCCATTTTTCGGCAATAAACGGGCAGGAATTACAGACAGGTAATATGGTCAATGTCATCCAGGCGCCTTCCGGCAGCCTTGTTCCCGACGTTTTCATGGACAACAACGGCGTTTTGCACATGGTATATGCCAAAAACCAGAATTGTTATTACATCCGGTCAACGGATAACGGAGCAACCTTTTCATCACCGGTGAAGATAAATTCATCCGGCAGCGTCGAGTTCAGCATGGGGGAACGGGGACCGAAATT
>JBAXFZ010000538.1:0-2569 GCA_037139685.1 Bacteroidota bacterium | reverse complement strand
CCGTACCTGATGACAACTTTGTCTTCCTCCTAACTTGGAACTAGTTATAGTATTTCCAGTCCAGCTCTATCCCTCAACTTACCTACCCAGCAGGAATCCTATTTGTACTTTAAAATTCATATTGTTGTGCAAAAGTATTCCAATGGGACACCGGTGGGTAACCCGGTAAGCAGGTATTCCTATGCGGATTATGATTCAGCTGCAGCTACTTTTACCGCGAGGACCCAGCCTATTGCAGTGACGTTTTAGTTGGTCTCTTTTTGAGAAGGCCTCCGTTCCGGATTTCTGCAAACGGTGTACTGAATTCATTTACTTTTGTATAATCCGGAACGGAGACCTCCTTCTTGGTCCTGTTTCCGTGTGGCTTTATGAGACATAGATGCTTGCATATATTCATTGCCCTATTTCTAATTTTCCCCAACTTGTTGTTTTCCCAGGGAGAGTTTAACAACTGGTATTTCTCCTACAAAGCGGGTCTGAATTTTAATGTCACCCCTCCTGTTGCGCTTATGAACAATCCTGTCAATACACAAGGGTTGACCATGTGTGTTTCTGATTCAAGCGGATCTTTTTTGTTTTTTGCCGATTGCTTTCACGTTTGGAACCGGAACCTGCAGATTATGCCGAATGGAGGCGGTCTATTCAGTTGGTCTGGCGAAATTCAGAATAGTATTTCTTTCAAAGATATCGCGGATGACAGTCTATACTACCTTTTCGAAGTCGGCGTCTTTCAATTTTATGTCGGTATTACAAGCGGGCTTCATTACTCTGTCGTAAATATGAGGCTGGATAATACGCTTGGCGATATTGAGCCGGGCAAGAAGAATATTATGGTACCTTATGGTAACAAAATAATTAGCGGGTTGACGGGAACGAAACATTTTAACAATAAGGATGTATGGGTCGTTGCCCGTATCTACGATGCCGACAGTAACTTTTTCGCATCTTATCTTGTTAATTCTTCCGGGCTTGTCACTTTACCAGTTCTAAGTCCGAGCCGAATCCATTACACCTACACCAATAACACCATCGATTATAAGTGCAGGGAGATCAAAATCAGTCAGGATGGCAACTGGTTGATCTCCATGCATTATGCCCCTATCGACACCATTGAATTCTGTCATCTGGACAACGTTACCGGTCAGATCAACTCATTGTTTACTTTTATTCCAGGAAAATTCCACAATCATATTTGTAGTCCCAATTCCGCAGAATTTTCCGTTGATTCAAAATACCTGTATATTTCATGTGACAGGGTGGGATACCCGAATCAAACGGAAACTTTCCAATATGATCTCAGCAGCCATGATTCCTTACAGGTTGTTCAGAGCGAAACTATTATAGGGACTCTGAATCATCGTTCAAAGATTCAGATGGGTCCTGATTTTAAAATTTACGGAACGCATCTTTTGGTTGATTCCCTATTCGTGATTCATGACCCGACAATTCAGGGCTTGGGCTGCAATTTTATCCCCAATGCAATAACTACAGCAGGAAAAATAACAGGAATGGATTTACCCCAGTTCATCCAGCGCTACAAGGCCTATTTTCATCATATAGGAGAATGCCCTCTCGATCCCGTGAACTTTACCTCCGACATCTGGCCCCCCCCGGATTCGATCCGGTGGAACTTCGGCGATCCTGCATCCGGATCAGCCAATTTTGCAACAGTTGCAAACCCTGTACATAATTATTCGTTACCCGGTAATTATATAGTTGAACTATATGTAAGGCATAACGACAACCGACGTGATACGACCTGGCACAACATCACCATCCTTCCTGCGCCCCAACCGGCTCTCGGCCCCGACCAGACCATTTGCACCCCGCAAACGGCCACGTTTGATGCCGGCGCATGTACCGGCTGCACCTACCAATGGGATGACCTGACCACCATGACCATGAACATCGGTAGCGGGCAAACCTACACAACTGGCACTCCCGGGTTATATCGCGTAAATGTGACCGGTCCGAACGGATGTACAGGAAGGGATACGGTGCAACTGTACATTGGAACGCCGATTCCAGTCAGTGTGAATATTGCAACCGGCAGTACGACAGTTTGTGCAGGCACACAAGTGACTATTACGGCCACTGGCCAGCCCGCAGGCAATTCCCTCTCATACCAATGGAAAGTGAACGGAATCAATGCCGGTCCCAACAATTCAGTCTTCAACTACACTCCAGTAAACGGTGATTGTATTGTTTGCGGCATGACATCGAACGATGCCTGTGCGACCGGTAACCCGGCCACTTCCAACCAGATCTGCATGACGGTTAACCCGCTTAACCCTGTCAGCCTGACCATTTCTTCAACATCGGCTCATACCTGTGCAGGCACACCCGTGACATTTAACGCCTTCCCCACGAATCCCGGCAACAATCCGGTCTATCAATGGAAGGTCAACGGAGTAATTGCAGGATCAAACAGCCAGATATTCACCTATACGCCGGTAAACGTAGATTGTATCACCTGTAAGCTGACCTCCGATATCAGTTGCCCGACGGGGAACCCGGCACTGTCCAATTCCATCTGCATGACCGTTGATCAGCCGCTGCCGGTCAGTAT
>JBAXFZ010000537.1:0-2572 GCA_037139685.1 Bacteroidota bacterium | reverse complement strand
CCCTACCGTTGCCCAGGTGTCGATCATGGTACCCGTGTCCACAAAGGCGCCGATATTAATATAGGAAGGCATCATGATAACCCCTTCGGCGATAAAGGCACCGTACCTGGCAATCGCATGCGGAACCACCCTGATGCCAAGTTTGTCGTAGCCCGTTTTCAGCGGGATTTTATCGTAAAACTGGAATGGCCCAACCTCGGTCACCTCCATTTTCATGATGGGAAAATAGAGAATGACGGCCTTTTTAATCCATTCAAATGTAATCCATTCCCCTCCCTGGTTTGCCGCTATACGGATCAGCCCGCGGTCAAGTTGCGAAACAACCTCGCAAATGGCCTCCCTGGTCTGAATTTGCTTCAGCAAATCCCGGTCTTCCCAGGCCGATTCAATAATTTCTTTAAGGTAATCCATGCCGGCAGTGTGAAATTTAAAGTGATATACAACGCTGCATCCCGCCCTTTGTTCTGTGCAAGAATACTCCTTTCCAAAATTAGGCAAAAATTCAAATCTTTGTACCTTTGCAAAAAATATAGGATCATGGGCAGGATTGTTGCGATAGATTATGGGCAGAAGAGGACAGGGCTTGCCGTGACGGATGAACTGAAGATCATCGCCACAGGGCTTACGACGGTAAGAACCATGGATCTTATGGATTTTTTAAAGGATTATTGCCTGAAAAACAGTGTTGAATGTTTTGTGGTCGGGGAACCGAAGCAGATGAACAATACGCCATCCGAATCGGCTCTCTTTATTGAACCATTTGTAAAAAGCCTCAGGACCGCATTTCCTGGTATACTGGTTGCCCGGATGGATGAACGGTTTACTTCGCTGATGGCCACAAGGGCGATCAGGGAGGCAGGATTAAAGAAGAAGGACCGGCAGGACAAGGCATTGGTCGATACGGTGAGCGCAACCATAATACTGCAGTCTTATATGGAGGTAGCGAAGTAGCGAGGTAGCGAGGTAGCGAAATAACGAGGTGGCGAATTGTGTGGATTTTGATGTTCTCTAGAGGCTTTGTGAAAATCCCGGACTCCGGAGGAGTCCATTGGTTATAGAATGAGAATATCACCCCAGTCCCTTTTTCCGTGCCGGAGGCACGAAGGGCATAGGTGTAGTGAAGAAGATGGAGGGTAAACTGGGGTATTCGTGGTAATCCGGGAATTCAGGGTAACCAGGACGAAGGTTAATGAGCAATGAGGAATGAGGAATGAGCAATATGTGATTGGTAGGTCTGTGGAACAGAGATAGAGCTGATAAAAAACAAAATTTAAAATATGATATTGCCTGTAGTTGCATATGGACATCCGGTTTTGAAAAAGGTGGCGGAGCCGATAACACCCGATTATCCCGGTTTCGGGGAGTTTCTTGAGAACATGTGGGAAACGATGTACCAGTCGGATGGCGTGGGACTTGCCGCGCCGCAGGTAAATGCATCGATCAGGGTTATCGTGATCGATGCATCGGCATTTGCAGAAAAATACCCGGAATCTGAAAAATTTAAAAAGGCGCTGGTCAATGCCCATATTTATAAGGAGGAAGGTGAGGAATATTCGTTCAATGAGGGTTGCCTGAGCTTCCCGGGTCTGCGCGAAGATATCATGCGAAAGCCTGTCATCCACATAAAATATCTGGATGAAAATTTCGTTGAGCATGATGAACGCTATGAGGGCGTTATCGCCCGGATCATCCAGCATGAATATGACCACATCGAAGGAATTGTTTTTGTTGACCGACTGCCCTCCCTGAAAAAAATGCTGCTCAAACGCAGGTTGTCCGACATAAGCAGGGGAAATGTTGAGGTCAGCTACCGGATGACCTTTCCCCAGGTGAAAAAGGGGAGAAGGTAGAGTGAACCGAATATATAAAAAGTCATAAAATATGAAATATCCATAAGCACCTTGTTCATGCAAACCGTGAATGATAATTTATGGATATTCCATATGGCCCCAAAAAAATAAATATTATCATATGAAAACAAGGTACATCTTATTATTTGTCGCAGTGTTCGGACTAATAACCGGCTGCTCACCCTCACGAGAAAAAAAGGTCAGCCGCATCCGGGATCTCGAGAAGAGGCTGTTCGCCCCGGAATCTGTGAGCTTCGACAAAGTCAAGGCCGACAGCCTCATGGCCCTGTATGATGATTTTATTAAAAACAGCCCGAAGGATTCACTGGCGCCGGGTTTCCTGTTCAAGGAGGCCAATGTGGCCATGAATATGAATGACGGCAACAGGGCCGTTGCACTCTTCGACCAGTACATCCAGGATTACCCCGAACAGAAAAAGGCTCCCGTATGCATGTTCTTCAAGGCCTTCGTCTATGAAAACATCTCGCATGACCTCGACAAGGCGCGTGAAGCCTACCTGCAGTTTATTGAAAAGTACCCGTCGAACGACTTTGTAAAAGATGCGAAAATGGCCCTGCAGAACCTTGGAAAAACCCCTGAAATGCTTGTGAAGGAATTCGAAATGAAGCGGAAAGCCGACAGCACAAAAGTCGCCGACTCTCTTTCTAAAACCAAAAAATCAAAACCCAGGCACTAACCCTCAAAAACACCTTCATCCCCGG
>JBAXFZ010000536.1:0-2573 GCA_037139685.1 Bacteroidota bacterium | reverse complement strand
ATCTGAAAATGGAATCAGAGCTGCCAGTTCAGGTTCTTCTCCTTGCGGATATTTTCAATGATTTTATTCAGTTCTGCTTCCTTTTGTGTTCCGATGCAGAACTTCCTCCCATTTTTTAATTCAATCGCAAGTCCCTTGTTTCCCCTGGTATTATATACCGTTCCGTATTTCGTGCCGAGCCGGATTCCCCATCCGCCCACAAATCCATAATTCAGGGTTTTGGCGGATTTTATATCTTTCCAGGGCACGTTTTTTTTGGTGAACGGGTAAAAGCTCAAGCGTATTCCAGCCTGGTCGATCTCTGTTTTAAGTCTCATGCGCCAGAACAGGGCCAACAGGGCAAAGATGAAAATCGAAAATATAATCAGGACGACGTCGGGCATGGGTTTATCCCCGAATTTTTCACCCATGATCAGCTGTTTATAGATGCCGTAGCAAGGCAAAGCACCAACACCGGCCAGGAGTATCCATAACCACCATTGGGTGAAGGCTTGTTCTTCTTTAAATTCAGTGTTCATATCATGGTCTTTTTTTCCCGGTATTGGCAAGAATAAGGTAAATGACAACCGGGACAAGTATTCCGGCGAGAACTACCGGGAGGAACCACGTGCCGAGTCCGGATTCGAGCTTTGCCACGATGCGGATGGTCGCATAGCCCGTATAGAAAAGCAACCAGATGATGGCAGCCTTCAGGTATCGAACCAGCCGCATCGCGAGGGCATACTGCCGCACGGCGTTTTCAGGGGTAATTTTTACCGTGTAATTGAACTGGTGCGGAATCAGGACAATCAGGCTCATCATGACATAAATGAAAACAGCGATGCCGGCCAGGAACCAGAGGGATGATTTTGAAGAGTAATCATCCGGGATTCCGGCGCCATCGAAATGAGACGGGATGATTTCGGGAAGCCTCGGATACTGGTAGATCACAAATCCGAGAAAGATCAGAATCCCCAAAAGGGCAGCTGTTTCAAGCAACCAGTCAATGGGGGTCATTTCGGGCCTGGTGGCTGGATGGTTAGCCTTATTTTCTCTTCTACGATTAAAAAGACCGGATAAGTTATTGTTAAACATCTGGTTGATTTGGTTTTTCCGGGCTTTCTCCCGGAGATGATGAACGTTTTTTCGGCATTCTTCCGGCCTCTTTCAGCGTTTTTTCAATGGCCCATTCCAGCTGGCCGTTCACTGAACGGAACTCATCAGCGGCCCATTTCTCAAGCGCCTCATAAATTTCGGGACCGACCCGGAGCATGAATACCTTTTTCCCTGCCATATGTCGCTTACTGATGCAATGTACCGGTATTTACGACCGGCGTAGTATCTTTATCGGAGCAAAGCACTACCATCAGGTTGCTGATCATGGCTGCCTTTTTATCTTCATCAAAGTCGATGATGTGTTTCTTGCTAAGGTGGTCAAGCGCCAATTCAACCATGCTTACCGCACCTTCCACGATCTTTGTACGGGCAGCAACCACCGCAGTTGCCTGCTGGCGGCGCAACATGGCTCCTGCTATCTCCGAAGCATAGGCCAGGTAGCTGATTCTTGCTTCAAGCACCTCGATTCCTGCCATTTTCAAACGCTCCGAAAGTTCGTGTTCAAGTGCCTGATGCACTTCTTCACCCCCGGCGCGCAGCGTGATCTCCTTCTGTTCGTCGTCGAAATTATCATATGCATAATGCCCGGCCAGTTTGCGTGTTGCCGACTCGCTCTGGATATCAACGAAATGAGCATAGTCATCGACCTCAAAGGCAGCTTTGAAGGTGTCGCGAACCCGCCAAACCAGCACACATCCTATCATGATCGGGTTTCCGAGTTTATCGTTGACCTTGATCGGTTCCCGGTTGAGATTGCGCGCACGCAGCGAAATTTTCTTCTTTACATACAACGGGTTGACCCAGAAGAAGCCATTTGATTTGATGGTTCCTTTGTATTCCCCGAACAACACCAGCACAGATGATTCATTGGGATTGACCACCATCAGACCAAGGGCCGTGATGATGGCTGCGGCAAAGCACAGCATCGCCAGCACGATGCCCGTTACGGTTTGTTCAAAGAAGACCAGCCTGGTTATTCCAAGGCCCAGAAAGACAAAAAAAACCAGGACACATATGTATCCGGAGGTTGTTGAACTAACTTTTTCTTTTTCCATGGTTGTTTTGATTTATGATATCATTATGATATTAAAACGACTTTGCAATAATACTATAATTTTTAACGGAAGTCAAGTTTTTTGGAAAATATTTCTCGCAGATTTTCTCGCAGATTTTCGCAGAAAAAAAGCAAATCTGGCAGAAGTTCAACAAAAAAATGTTGATTTCTTTCTGTGAAATCTGCTTTATTTTTCCGCGTAATTTGCGTGAACTGTTACATCCCCAGCTGGTTCATGAGGAATTCGAAATCAACCATGATGTTGTCGATCCGTTGTTTGGTTGCCTGGCCGGAGCCATGACCGACATTGTAGTCAATGTACAACAGGATCGGGTTGATCTGCCCGGGATTATTCTGCAGGGCAGCGGTGAATTTCTTGGCATGCAGCGGATCCACACGACTGTCGTTGGCGCCGGTTCTGACC
>JBAXFZ010000535.1:0-2587 GCA_037139685.1 Bacteroidota bacterium | reverse complement strand
CATATACTTGAATATTATTATGACGGTACTTTTCACCAGGTCATTCCGCCGGATTCATCCAACAAGGTCTGCTGGATCACCGGGCTGGTCAAAAACATCTATACCATCTCCACCACGAGCCTGTCGCAGAATATATATAAGCAGTACCCGCTCCAGGTTATCGACGGCCATACATCCCGGCTGGGCATCCTTTACAGTGCCCTGGTCCGTCAGCTGGCCCTTGGCGAAAAGGCATACAATTACTGGGAACAGCTTCGAATCAACAGCAATGACCAGGGAGGACTTTACGAGAAACAGCCGCTGGCCATCAAAGGCAACATCGTAAACGAAACCCACCCCGAGCAGGAGGTTCTGGGATATTTCTACGCCGCTGCAGAATCAACCCGGCGCTATTTTTACAAGGATATCGCGGGGCTTCTCCTTGATTTCAACAACGGATGCACCGAATCGCCCCTGCCGAGATTCGGCTGGCGTGAGTTTTCAAAGAACGATTACCCGGTTTACTATTATTACAGCACCTTTGGTGTGCGTATCCTTGACCATGAATGTGTCGACTGTCGCCTTGCAGGCGGTGAGACCGTAAAACCCGTTTTCTGGCCCTATTAACATGCAAAACCTTTGTAAGTCATATTACCTTGTTATGTTGATGCTGATCTCGGCCTGCCCGGGGCTGAAATCCCAGGAGCTGCCTGCCGGCGCAGCCGCTGAGCGGGTTGTTGCCTGCACCGACCGGACAATGTATGTTTCAGGGGAGAACGTAATGTTTACCGCGGTTGTTCACCAGGTGGGGAGTGCCGGCGCAAAACCGTTCAGCCGGAGTTGCTGCGTGGAGCTGATCACCCCCGACGGGAAGAAGATCGCAGGGCGGAAATACCTGGTTGAAAATTCCTCCTGCCGGGGTTGTTTTACCATTCCCGAAGAGGTTATCTCAGGGGTTTATTTCCTGCGGTTTTATACCCGGATGATGCGAAACGGGAATCCCGGCGACTATGCCTGTACCATGCTCAAGATCGTAAATCCCTTTAAAACCGAGGTCCTTCCGGGCAGGGAGGCCGCCGACACAACCAGAAATGAACTGAAGGACACCGGCCGGTTGTCAACTGAAAATCCCGTGGAAATTGTACCAGGAAAAAAACACTATTCTCCGCGTGAGGAGATCCGTTTGAACTTCAAGGGAATCAGGAATAATGGTGGCCGGTTATGCCTCTCGGTGGTTCCGGAGTTGAGCAGCAGCAATTCTGTTACCCCGCTTCAGAAAAAATTAAGTTCTCCTGCCGGTACGGTTTACCTCCCTGAAACCCGCGGGGTTTCGCTTTCGGGCAAATTAACGGGGAAGGAATCGGGAAGGCCTGTTCCCCATGCAAAGGTCAATCTCTCCATTATCGGCGACAGGGATATTATGGTGGTGCGCACCGACTCTGCCGGGCGGTTCTTTTTCGCCCTGCCCGACCATACGGGGAACCGCGATATTTTCCTGTGTGCCGATGACATGCCTGGCATCAAACCTGAAATACTCATCGACAACGATTTTTGTACCCGGCCCGTCGATCTGCCCTCTCCCATGTTTAACCTGAATGAAGAGGAGTCGAAGACTGCTTACCGGCTTGCGGTGAATTCGAGGATCATTTCAGTTTATGGCAGAGATACGATGGCCGGCCGAATCCCTGCATCGTTGAGCCAGGTTTCATTTTACGGGGAGCCTTCCGAGGTGTTTTTCCTGGATAAATTTATTGAACTGCCCACACTCGAGGAGTATTTCTCGGAACTGCCGGTCATGCTCAAGGTACGAAAGGAGCAGGGACAGAAGCATTTCAGGTTTTATACTACGCAGGAGGAGATGTCGATCTATGACCCGCTGGTGCTTGTCGACTGGGTCGCAGTTAACGATATTGAGAAGGTGCTGGCAATGTCGCCCCGTGAGATCGAACGGATCGAAATGGTTAATTCAACCTATATCAAAGGTAATATTATCTATGGAGGGATTGTCAGCTTTGTGTCGAAGAAAAACGACTTTGCAGGCATCAACCTGCCCACTTCAGGAACCTTTGTCAACTATACTTTTCTTGAGCCAGGCACCCCGGAAATCCGTGAGGTTCCACTGGTAAACCACATGCCCGATTCGCGCAACACCGTTTACTGGAATCCCGATATTCAGCTCACTGGTGACGGAACCGGGAGCATCTCATTCACGGCACCTGATACGCCCGGAAGATATGTTGTCCTGCTGAGGAAGGTGAGTGATGCGGGAGTGGTGGTGGTGGACAGGCAGGTTGTTGAAATTGGTAATTAACGAATCTCCTGTTGAATTCGGTTTTGCCTGCAACCTGAATATTTGCCGGCAGGCGCGGGTGGGGTGACATCTTTTACCTGGTTCTGCCTGTCGGCATCATCATCGATGATTTGTTCCCTGACGGTTGAAAAATCGATGTTTTTAAGGTCGATTTTCCGGATCTGCCTGTTCCACATGGTATGGTGATAATAGACCATTTCCATCAGGTCGGAGGATGAGGTTATCTGGGTCGCGCTCACGATGTCCTTCGGCAATTTCCCTGCAGGGACCTAGGCTCCCAGGGGGATGTTGAAATTG
>JBAXFZ010000534.1:0-2600 GCA_037139685.1 Bacteroidota bacterium | reverse complement strand
CTCCAGGTAATGAGACAACCCGGTATTGTCGGACGGGTCGTTCTTGCTCCCGGTGCGGACAGCAATTGCTGTTTGAATCCGCGGCGCATCCTTATATACCGTGAGGTACACTTTAAGCCCGTTTTTCAGGGTGTAAATCCTTGCCCTGAGCGGATCACCCGGCACCGTGTCATACTTGTAAGGCTTCTGGGCTATCGCACTGAAAAACACTACAAACAAAAGCGAAAGCAACGCCATTCGCTGAACCATTTTTTTCATCGGATATTATTTATGAGTAAAAAACAAACTAAACTTCGCGACTTTGTGACTTTGTGACTTTATCACTTCCTATTTATGAAACTTCCTGATAAACTCCTCCACCTCCGGCACCCCACCCTGGTAAATCAGGTATCCGTTGTACGGTTCGCGCGGTGTAATTTCACTGTTGATGGGAGTCAGCATGATCTCCTTCACCTTTGCAAGGTCTGAAGTCTGTCCCAATGCCCAGCTGAGTTTGATGAAAGCTGTTTCTGGAAGCATATTTTCTGCAGGGATTATGCCCTTGGCTATGAGATCGCGGCCGGTATCATACACAAACATGTGCACATATCCCCAGAGTGTCTGCACCGTCATGTAAATGGCGACACCTTTTGCAATGGCCCGCTCAATGGCCGGGTAAATAGGCTTATTGACATGTCCCAACCCTGTGCCGATGATGATGATCCCTTTGTAACCTGCATCAACCAGGGCATCGATGACATCGGGCTGCATGTTGGTATAATAATAGATCATGGTCACTTTTTCCTCATAATAGGGCATGATGGTCACATTCCGGTCGGTGCGCCGGCGCTTGTAATCATGTTTGATCGGAACCACACCCTGGCGGCTGACAGTGGCAATGGGCGTATCACCAATCGTCCGGAAGGTTGACCGGTAAGAAGAATGCATTTTCCGCACCCGGGTTCCTTTGTGCAGGAATCCATACTCGTCGGAAGTAGGCCCGAACATGCACACCATCACTTCGGCAATATCTCCGTGCGCTGCAGCGGTGGCTGCATGCATCAGGTTCAGTGCGGCATCGGAACTGGGGCGGTCTGACGAACGCTGGGAACCGACCAGCACGATGGGAACCGGTGAATTTTGTACCATGAAGGTCAGTGCGGCAGAAGTATAATGCAACGTATCGGTTCCATGTCCGATGATGATGCCATCGATGCCCTTCTCAATCTCGTTTCCAATGGCAATGGCCAGCTTTTTATATTGATCCGGACCCATGTTCTCGCTGAAAACCGCGAAAAGTTTCTCTGTTGTCAGGTTGCAGATATCAGCCAATTCCGGAACAGCACCGTATAATTCACCCGGGGAAAATGCCGGAATTACAGCACCGGTGCGGTAATCGAGCCGTGAAGCAATGGTGCCACCCGTTCCCAGCAATTTCACATTGGGCTTATCCTTGGAATAAGGAAATTCCTTTTCCGGAATTTTATAGACTGCCTTTTTATAACCAAGTTCCACAATGTCGGTAATGCCATTTATATCTACACCAATGTTGTAGCCGGTAAAAATCTTTAAAACAAGGTGCTTGTCATCGGTATTTTCTGCCCTGGGCAGGATGGTGCCCTCAAAAACACCGCGGCTGCTTTCAACCCTTACCTTTGCCCAAACCCTGGCATTGAACTTTTGCAGTACTGCGAGTGCACGGCCTTTGTATCCCTGGAAAATATCTTCGCTCATAGTTAGTTGTTGAATTGGTTAGTTGGAGGTTAAATCGTGACTCGTGACGCGTGACACGGGACAAAATTGATAGCTACGTGTTGAAACATGAAGTGTACCTGATACTTTTGCTTTTTGCTTTTTGCTTTTTGCTTTTTGACTTTTCTTAAAAGTTGATCCCTTTACTCAGATCTCTCAGTGAAATATTGCCGGTAGCGAGTTTGCTCAGGTTTCCCATCACCCAGCGAAGTCCGGCTGAATCATCCCGGGAAGTCCTGATGTCCTGATATTTTTTGACCAGGAATGGCACTTTTGCAAGAATTTCCTCTTTGGATACTTCTTTGAAGTTCAGGGTGATCAGGATGGAATCAAAATCCATCTTTGGATGCTGGTACAGATGGAAGAGCATCCGTTTGGCAATGGCAAGATCAATTTTCCGGTCAGCAAGGAATTTCAGCAAATCATATATTTTGTCATAGGAGAAATCGGGGAGCGCAGGATACTGACCCTGCAGGTGTTTTACCGTGTGCGCCAGCAACCCGGAAGTAAACCTGGCCGGCACATTCAATTCAACCAGGGCTTTTTCCAGCAAGGGAACAAGGTTGTTCTTTAACAGGTATGTGTGGGTATCCTCCGGCACATTCCATTCGATCAGCTGTGAGATGCGTTCGGAAACCAGTTTTGGAAGTCGTTTTACCGCTTCATCGATTTCGGAATCTTCAAGAGGAATGGGTGCCGAGTCGGTATCGGGATACATGCGGTCGGCACCGGGCAAAACGCGTTCGAAAATTGTCGTTCCATCTGCAAACGACTTCCTTGTTTCATTCGGAACACCGGTAAACGCCAGTTTGCAACGCTCTTCAATTGTTTCAAGGGCTGTTTTGACATCATCTTCCGGGCCCCAGAAA
>JBAXFZ010000533.1:0-2603 GCA_037139685.1 Bacteroidota bacterium | reverse complement strand
CGTTAACAACAACAGTTCTTAACTTTTCTGTCTTAAAGAAAGGGAGTATTATAGTGCTTTGCGGACCGCTTACCTTCACCCTGCTCGATGCAACCTATGGTTCAGAAACCCTCCCGCTTACAATCAATAATAACCCGGGATCAAGCGCGACAAACATTGTGACCATTTCACCAGCCGCAACCGTCACATCTTCGATAACAGGGGTAGCTGCCAGCGGCACGGTTTTTAAAATCCTGAACAATTATACGGTAATCAACGGATCAAACTCCGGTGGAACCACCCGTGATCTTACCATTACCAATACCAGCACCACCACACCCTATGTGATTGTCATCGGTTCGACCGGGACCACGCCGGTTACCAACGTGACCGTTAAAAACTGTATCCTCACCGGCGGAATTACATCTGCAGGTACCGTGGTGACCATTTCAGACGGTACAACGTTTGGCAATGCAGGTTATTCAAGTAATATCACGCTCCAGAACAACAGCATGAGCAAGGCGCAGATGGGCATTTACGCCATTGCGAATGTCGCTTCAGGCAATGGTGGCGGGCTGAGCATCACCGGGAATGAAATGATCGGCTCGGCTGCTGCCTCAATTTCGTACGAGTCGATTTATGTTCAGGGCTGCGACGGGGTTACAATTTCAAATAACACCCTGAGTAACAACACATCCGCCTCCACGGTCTATCCGGGCGGCATCTGGTGCGCATCCGGCACCAAGAACGCCACCATTTCGGGCAATACTGTTACAAACATGAGTTATACCAGTACAAGCAGCTATTCCGCACGCGGCATCCTGTTTTCAAGCGCTGTTGTCGCCTCCAATTCCGTTATTACCGGGAATACTGTGACAAACATGAGCTCTGCCGGTTCAGGCACTGCTTACGGGATCTATGTTTACGGAACCGGCACGGAAGGTGTGACTGTTACAAAAAACAAGATCAGCAATATTAAAAACAGCAACAGCGGCGGCTATAACGCCATCGGTCTGGGCCTGAGTTCTACTTCAAACACGGCCAATGTTACGGTTGCCAATAACTTTATCTGGGATGTGGCCGCTTATGGCTACGCCTTACTGACCACGGACAATGGTTACGGTATAAACATCGCTGGCGGCGGCGGCTATAACCTTTATTTCAACTCGGTCAATATGGCCACCAACCAGACAGTTGCCGCTTATGCCTCCTGCCTTTTCATCAATTCTGCTGTTACTGCTGCAAATTCGCTTGATATCAGGAACAACATTTTTTCAATCCCGATGACAACGGGTACCGAACGTTACGCCGTATTGTGCAATGCCGCCAATACCGTGTTTTCATACATCGATTACAATGATTATTACTCGGCAGGCTCCAACATGGGATATATCGGTTCTGCATCCCAGTCCAACCTGGCTGCATGGAAAATCGCTACCACCAAAGATGCCCACAGCGTTTACGGCGATCCCCTTTACACAAGCGCCACCGATCTGCACATCAACGTACTCAGCGTATCTCCAACAAGTAATGCAGGCGTGACCATCGGCTCGGTTACCGACGACATTGACGGCGATGTGAGGACAGGCACCCCCGATATCGGCGCCGACGAATACACACCTCCCGGCTGCTCGGGTGCCGTGGGAGGAACTACTGCCGTAGGTACAAGCACCTTCTGCGGATCAGGCACACCCTCGATTACCGCTTCAGGCTATTCCGTTGGGACAGGAAGCACCTACCAGTGGCAGTATTCCAGCGACAATTTCTCGGTCGATATCCATGATTTTGCCGGGCAGACAAATCCTGCCGCCCTTACCACCGGTGCAGTGACAACCACCACCTATTACCGTTTGAGGGTTACCTGCACCTCGGGACTGGCTACCGACTACTCCACCCCGACCATCCTGGTTACAATCAAACCGGTTCCCTCCGCTTCGGCCGGCAACAGCGGCCCCATCTGCGAAGGTGCCACCCTCAACCTTACCGGTACCACCGACATAGGAACCACCTTCAGTTGGACCGGCCCGAACAGCTTCTCACAGGCCGTACAGAATCCTTCGATTCCATCCGCCACAACTGCAGCAAACGGAACATATACCTTTACGGCCACCTACAACGGGTGTACTTCGGCGATAGCAACCACTAACGCCTCAGTTAATGCTGTTCCTGCCGCCGTTACGGTTAACCCCCCGGCTCCCTCGGTTTACGCCCAGAATATCCAGCAACTTGACGCTGTCGGCGGCACGGTGAGCGGGGTAACGATCCTGAGTGAAAATTTCGATGCCAGCGCACCCGGCTGGACCTTCCTGAACGGAGGCTCCTCCCCCGCTGTCTGTAACTGGTACTACCAGGCATGTCCCTATACTGATGCATCCGGGTCGGCCACCTTCTCAAACTTTTCGACGCTGAACGGGGGAAAATTTGCCTATTCCAATTCCGACGCAGGTGGATCAGGATCCACTTCGGATTCAAAACTGATCTCGCCTGTTTTCAGCACGGTAGGATTTTCCACAGCCAGCATCTCTTTCGAACATGCATACCGCTACTATAGCGCAGGCGATGCCACTGTAGCCCTGGAAATCTCAACCGACGGCGGCGGTGCCTGGTCGACCCTCAAAAGCTAC
>JBAXFZ010000532.1:0-2607 GCA_037139685.1 Bacteroidota bacterium | reverse complement strand
GCCATTTTATCTTGAATTAATTGTTTGTACTCTCGGGTTATGCGCAGTATTCATCGGCGATCTTGTCATGAGCGAAGACCGGTTTGTCGTTGCAGCCAGCGATTTTATCTGCCGCCTTAGCTGCAACGGTTTCTTTTCCGGCATCCTCTGAACGCAAAGCTTCCAGGTCGGATAAGGCCGTTTCCTTGGCTGCTGTCTCAGCAGTAAGCAAGCTTTCCAGTTCTTCATTGCGTGCTGTGACGGTGGCCAGCTGATCATTGATCTGCTGTACCCGTTCATCGGTCAACTCCTGGGCATCCAGAGTTGCCGGGTCCATTTTGAAAAAGCTTTGAATAGCTTTCCAGGTCATTTTTATCTTCATCGGTTCGGAATTTTTTGTTTCGTGATTGATTGATTGGATGTTTTCTTCGTTTGTCAGGGAATCGGCAAGTGAGATCGCATGATCGAGCGATCCGATTTCATCGATCAGCCCCAGGGCAATCGCCTCGGGGGCGAAATAAATTTTACCGGTCAATGTTGAGTCTTCAACTGCAGGCCGGTTGGTTTTAATGGAGGATAAGAATTTGCTGTTGATCACATCCAGGACATTCTTCTGGTATGCTTCATAGTTCCCATCCAACACCTGGTTAAAGTCTTTGTTCTTATCCACCGACAGACTTGCATAGACTTCATGGAATTTCACTCCCTGTGCTTCAAGGGCAGGTTTGAGGTCTTCAACCATGAGCATCGTTCCAATGGAACCGATGCGATCAAGGTCAGAGCTTGCGATGATCTTTGATGCCCCGGATATGATCCAGTAAGCGGCGCTTGCTGCCATTCCTTCGATGTATGCAACCACCGGGGTTGTGGAATTACTGATGGCGTCAGCCAAAAGATCGGTTCCGGTGACCTGGCCACCGGGACTGTCCACAACCAGGAGAATGCTTTTAATGTTTGGATTCTGATCTGCCGATTTTACATCGGTCAGAATCGACTGCGACCCTCTGGGCCCGCAGGGCTGATCATATTTGAGGATTTCCGACCGGATTGGAATGACGGCAACAGATCCTTCAGGGATGTTGGTATCGGCAAATCCGAATCTCTGTGTTTGATCCCCTGTGCCGCTGATCACATATGAGCGGTTTCTTTCACGAGCGATAGCAGAATCACCTTCGCTGAAGCTTTCTCCTTTGATGAGCGAAAGCAAAATCGAAGCATAAGCGGCTGATCTTTCATTGGAGATCAACCATGCGCCGGAGAAGATTTCTGCTAAGATGGGATTCATTGTACCCTTTTATGAGGGTACAATATTATAATGGTGTGACGGGCAAATAAAGGACTGAAAAGAAACGGGGATCAATCCTGGTTATCATCACCGATGATGATACCGGTTGGTGGTTGCAGGAACCCGGCAGGCTTGGAGAACTCACCTGAAAAAAGCAGTTCGTAACCGTTGAATGTTTCCATGGCAGCGGGTTTCAGCAGCTTGCTTGTCACTTTCATTGGGATATCCATTGTTCCAAAAATACGGATCGTGCCGTTTTTGTCGCCGACTTTAAGGATAAGTTTACGACCGGTCATCCGGAAGAGTTCGGCTTCAACCCCAATCCGGTCTTTGGGAACGAGCACCTTTAATTTATAAAGGTACTTCATTCCGCCCGGAGTGTCCTGTTGCTCTGATTCAAGTTGGATCGTCTCTGGGGTGCCATATAAGGCATTCCAGGACTTGCCGATTTTAGGAACGATCAGGCAATACAGAGATGAATCGCTGAAATTAAAGATTGCAACGTCTTCACGATATATCCAGCTTACCGGATTTAACCCACCGAGATTGATCCCGGTATGTCGAGAAATGTTTCCCATCTCAATTTAAGGTTATAAAAATGCTCGAATTCAGTTGAAAAAATCCAGGGACAGTTTGTGGGAAACTTTTTTCGATATTTTTTCTTTTTCGCTTCCGGTAGTAATCTTTCTTGAGTAGTTCATAGTTTATATTTGACCAGGTGAATTCATGATCCACGCAAAATTGGTAAATGGCCTTTTTAAAGGACCTGTACTCTTTAACCCGGTATGTCATGTAATGAAAAAACATCTGCTTGAAATGCCATTCCACAAAGCGTTCAAACAACTGCTGGTTTTCGGGCGACACCCATAAATTCCCACGGATGTCTTTCTTATTGTCGCCAGGAAGCAAAAATGTAATGTAATCCGGACCCTCCGGAATGAAGGGTGGAATATCAGCTGGCCGCTTTTCAAGGAATGGATGCAGTAGTATCCCTATGATGTTTCGCTTGGATGCCATATTCGTGCGAAGCTCGCAAAGCAGGTACTCCTGAAGGTATGGCTTTAATTTAATGGTGACACTTGGTCTTTCATTTTCTTTCATGGAGCAAATGTAAGTTTCGGTCATACAGAAATAAAGGTCAACTCATTTTAACAAAAATCATATCCCAGTCGAAGAAGGGTTTCAAATTTATCGCCTTGGTTTCGGCAATAATATAATGGATTTCAAAGTACTGCTGATCCGCTCTCTGGATCAGGTACTCCATGCCTATCCTCTTTTTTCCTTTTACATGGAAATCCTCCATTGCTCCCAGGCGATAGCCTTCCGGAAGCCGGTCATAGTAT
>JBAXFZ010000531.1:0-2611 GCA_037139685.1 Bacteroidota bacterium | reverse complement strand
ACCTTTACAAGATTGTCGTCAATGGCAACACATCAAGTTTTGTGAAAGTCAACAAGATGATCTTTACCCGTTAACAAACAAATAATCTTTACCTGTTAACAAACAATAAAGAACGGAAGCCATTTGCTTCCGTTCTTTATTGTTTTATCTGATTAATTGCTATTGTACCAGTGACAATCTCAATTAATCAAATCATTAATTGATTAATCACTTTTATACCAGTGGTTCCTCCGCCACAACTTCCTATGACATAATGGTTCGTGGATGTGTGGTCAACATTTCACAAAATCGCACTGAAGCATGGTATTGGAGCGCTCCAGCGGAGCGCAATATTGGTAGAAATAATGTTAACCACACGGTTTATCGACCCCGGAGGGCATACGCGTCAACTTAAGACCTCTTTCTTTTTGCTAATCAGGGACTTGCTTTTATTAACTCTTTTCAAAACGTAGGTATCCCGGTCATGAATGAACCATTCCATCTCTTCTCCTTTTTCTATTCCTGCAGCTTCTGCTACGGCTGCCGGAAAATTCAAATAGAAAGATTTTGTTGAACCTCGTTCAACACGTTGAACTTTAACTTTATAACCCATATTTATCAGATTTAATTTGTTTATTAATAATAGTATATGTACTATTGCAATATTAATTAAAATACCGTAACATGACAAAAAAACACCTCAAAATTCGACTTTTTTAATTTGCTCCAGGTTCAGGGGCTCTCAAAACAACAGCTTAAAGAAATTGCTGTTGACTCAGGATTTTTAATTCGAAGATCAAGAAAAATCTCACCCGATGACCTCCTTGCATTAATTTGCCTGGAATCACAAAATGGATCTCCGAGTTATAATGATTTGGTTGCCCGTTTTGATACCATGTGCAATGTTACCATAAGTAAACAAGGCTTTTGTAAAAGAATCAATCCAGCCTGCGTGAGATTTTTTCAAGCCATTCTTGCCCATCTGATTACGACAAAGATAACCCATCAACAAACGCACGCAATAACCGCTTGTGATAAATACCAACGGGTTATCATTCAAGACAGCACGATCATCAAGTTACCTCAGCGCTTATTTACAGTGTTTTCAGGTGTGTCCAATATGCATGCATCTGTTTGCAATGCCAGGATACAGGGTGTTTATGAGCTTCTATCGGGTCGATTTCTTCAATTCTCAATCGATCCATATAGCAAGAATGATTTCATTGCAGCGCCAGCCTTAAAACTTCGCAGAGATGACCTTGTATTGAGAGATCGAGGATATTTTACGAGTGGGGAAATCAAACGACATTTGGACACAGGTGCAGATTGTATATACAGACACAAACAAAAAATGGCTTATCTTGATCCTGTCGACGCAAGGCCAATTCAATTGATGGTCTTATTGGAACGCCATGGCAATCTCGACATGGTGGTGTGCCTGAATAATCCCGAGAGAACAAGAGTCAGGCTATTAGCCGCCCCGGTAAGCCAGCAATTAGCCAATGACCGCAGAAGAAAAGCTAAAAAAGAAATGAAAGGACATAACCCACCCAAAGAACTTCTAAAACTAATGGGCTGGACCATTTTCATTACCACCATACCCCGATCTGAAGCCGATTTTGACCGGATTATGAAAATTTACAGCTTCCGGTGGCAAATTGAGATCATTTTTAAAACCTGGAAAAGTCATTTGAATTTTGCAAAGGTTCATAACGTCTCAGCTATGCAGCTATCTGTCTTGCTTACGGCCCGGTTGATCATGATTGTTGTTGTTACTCATGGACTATTTGCCCCCATATGCATGAAAATCAGCCGAATATATAACAGAAACATCAGCATGATGAAGTTCATGCATTATATCAGGCAAAATCCGGAGAAAATTCCTGCGCTGCTTGATAACATTCAAATGAACAGCAATCAACGAGATAAAGATTTTGAATTGGTAATTAAATATTGCGCCTACGATAAACGTCAAAGACCTAATTTGAAATTATTGGCAACTAAGATTCTCTTAGGTTGACGCGTATGCCCGGAGGGGTCGTATTATTGGAGCAAATCAACCTTTGCCACCGTTACATGTTCAATGCAACGTTACAAACAATTTTTGATAGTTCTGGTCAAACGGTAATACGACCCCGATGGGGCCGAAAATGCTGTGGTGAAATATTGTCCTACCAGGATTCGACCCCCGACAGGGGTCTGAACTTTACACTTTTCCTTATTCACTTTTCCTTTGCTGGTATAAATGTGCTCAATTAAAAATCATTATATTGGTTTAGCCTTCCCGTCAACCACCATGTAAATGGCCGCAAATGCAAGACTTATCCATATCGCGGCCGGGAAAATGCCGATGAAAAAACAAATAAACCCGCCAAGAGCCACAAAGAAACTTACAATTCCCATCAGGAAAATGGTTCCGGTGAAACCTTTGGTCATGTTCCAGCTTTTCCTTACTGCATCAACCGCCTCCATCTTTTCATCCATCACAAGGTAGGGAACAAATGAAAGTTTACAGGCAAAAATAAGCCCCGGGATGATCAGCAGCACGATTCCGGCCCCTACGATTAAAAAAACAAGAACATTGGCCAGGAGGATGTTCCCAAACGACTGATATGCGAAAAAAATGTCCTGC
>JBAXFZ010000530.1:0-2618 GCA_037139685.1 Bacteroidota bacterium | reverse complement strand
TCAGGCGTATCGAGGTAAACGATCCCTGGCCGCCAAATGTAGGGGATCATTATTTCCTCTCATACGACCGTTATGTGAGCGGATCCGGTTATACACATTGGGATGATTATTACCTGGTTGCTAAAAAATAGGAGGGACAAGCCATGAAAAAGTTTATTATACTAGTAATCAGCGTATTCTTTGTATGTTCGGTCTCCATTGCACAGAAGATGGATCTTAAACTTGCCGAGGCGAATAAGATGGCGAACACCTCGCTGCCCACCTTCAGGAAACTGGTGAACCAGGCTAATTTTCAGAAGATGGGATTCAGATCACTGGCCGAAGTGAAGGATGCTTCATTGGGTCAGCCCCTTTCATTCTACAGGATCCAGCTCGACGAGTTGAAAAATTTCAAACCGGGAGGCGATCCTGCCATGCTGGTCCATTTTGGCGACCGTGTCTTCTACCCTATCATGGTCAACAACGAAATCAAATCATCGATGCAGATGGACAAGTCGGCCGACAAATGGGAAGTATCGTCATACGGAGGCGCCAACAGGATGAAGCTTTTCTCCGATGCCATTGCCAGGCTGTCGGCCAACCGGGCCAATGCCGGGATGGAATACCAGGTTGTCGCAATCCAGTCGATGAATCTTTATTTCATCGGAATGCAGAAGGACAACAAACTGTATCTCACCCCTGTGCTTGATGATGAGACCTACGGGCTGAAGGCAGGTGAGACCGTGGCGGCTGACGCCCTTTTGCCAAGGCTGGCCGAGATGGCTGCCCAGCTGAAGGATGTGCCGAGGTAAGGTACTATTGTTTCTTCAATGCAATAATTGCCTGTTTTCAGTCAAAGAGAGGGCGTCCCGGAAGGGGGTCCTCTCTTGTTATCGCTTTAGTGGACTGATTTTCAATAAACCTTTACCCGTCCATAAAATACAAATTATATCCGCTATATGAACAATATCAATCATTTGACGATCTTCAACTCATTTACTCTATTTTTTGAAAAGTCTCTATGACATTATCCGAATTTAAGAATATGCAGAAATTTCGACTTCTGTATTGACATCATTATCAATTTTCATTGGTGGTTGGTGGGTATTCTATAGATTTATTCTTCAACAGGAAAGATATTCAAATATAAATTTTTCAATAACATCTAACAGAGTAAACCAGCTGTTAACGAACGGGCTGCCGGCAATTTAGGGTGGCTTGGTTTGGAGACTGGTTGAGGCTGCTAAACATGGAAACGAAATTCAAAAATAAATCCGGATGATGCCCGCACTTCGGCTGCCTGCGGGGCATAGCTGACAAAAAAAATCAATTACCATGGAAACCACGATAATAATAGCTGTAATTACATCCACTGCCTCAATTATAATGGCAATAATCAGCTTGATTAATAACAGACTGAACAGGAAGAATGCCATTATAACCAATCAGGCCCTGGAGTCCTTAAAGTATGATATTGAAAGAAAAAGAATAAGATTTGATATTTTGGATGAAAATTTTAAAAACAATTTCCAGGAACTTGGACATCACATCAGCCATATACAAATTTTTAAAGATTACTTAATATTTATTGAAAATTCAACCGAAGAATCTTTAGACTCTGAAACTGCCTTAGCCGGAATCAAAAAAAGAAAAGATGAAATGTTTGATTGTTTTGAGAAAATGTCTCTAAATTTAGATAAGGAAGGATTGGAAATTGCCCATTCAGCCAAGAACCTTACTTTCCAGGCTGAATTAAAAATCATACAGTTTTCAAAAGGGAAGCAATTTATCCAGCTAAACGATTTGGAAAAAGATTACATTAACAATGTTAAAAATAAATTAAATGAATATCAAATCTTATTAAGGGATTTAAGACTAAATATTCTGGCGAATATTTCCAAATAAATTTTCATGAACGGACCATAAAAATTGCGTTCATGCAAACCGTGAATGATAATTTATTGATATTCCTTGTTGTCCGAAAAAATAAATATTATCAAATGAATTACAGGATATTATATATTGAAGATGAGGAACCAAACGCTATATTGTTAAAGGAGTTGGCATTGCGCAGGGGTTGGGATTTTAAATGGTATTCGTGTGCTGACACTTTTTTAAAAATGGCGAATATCAGTGACTATGATATAATATTTGTAGACTGGAAAATGCCTGGTATGGACGGGTTAGAGTTATGTAAAATTATCAGGAGTAAATCAAGTATTCCTTTGATAATCTGTACAGCTTATGCATTTGTTTCAGATAAAGAAAAAGCTCTTCAAATTGCAGATGACTATTTTCCCAAGCCACCTTTGGCAGAGGAATTTTATCGTTTGGTTGAAAAATATTGTAGAAATAACGCCAGTTAACCCAATATGGCAAATGTCCGGTAAAACAGTTAATTAAAACGTTTTGCCCGCATCAAACTTTTTCTTTGAGAGACAGGCACGAACTTTGAAAACCATCACCTGCTGTTTGATATGAATATATCATGGCTGTTTTGAGCCTGATTCAACAATACTGAATAAATTGTATATAAAAACAAAACAGCCACTCACAAATATTCGTGCAAGTGGCTGATTCTGAAGTGGGCCCAACAGGACTTGAACCTGTGGCCAGCTGATTATGAGTCAGCTGCTCTA
>JBAXFZ010000529.1:0-2629 GCA_037139685.1 Bacteroidota bacterium | reverse complement strand
GGATGTTGTCATCTCTGTGAAGGAGATGGTACTGATGCCGCACAACCTGTTTGTCTATCTGCTCGATAAAAAAACCGGGATTCACCAGAACCTGGCAGTATATCCTGAGTACAGGACAGGGGTTGACGCCGGGGAAAATGCAAACAGGTTCTCCGTGGTGCTGAGCCATAGAGATCTCAGGTTTCAGCCGGGTATCGATGAATCATATCATGTTTACAGTTTCAGGAACCGGGTTTATGTTTACCTGAATCTTCCTGCCGGTGAAAACAGCGATATGCGGATATTTAACATAATGGGGCAGCAGGTTCTGCAAAAATCGCTGGATGGGAACGGTTATCATGAAACAGACCTCACTGCAAGTGAAGGCATCTACGTAGTAACCCTCTCCTCGGCAAACGGGAGGTTTAATAAAAAGGTATATATAAGTAACCAATGGTAGCAGTAAAGAAACATAAGCGTTTTGTTTCCAGGCTTCTCCTGTTTTTTGCAACTGGGATCATCCTGATATATAATCCATTGGCTTCCAAAGCCCAGGAGATGCCGCCCCGGCCTGTGACCGTTGATATGTTGCAGAACCTCAGCTTCGGGGGAATTGCACTGACTGACCTGGGCGGTACCGTTACCGTAACACCTTCAGGGTCCCGTTACGCAACGGGAGGGGTTATCCTGGTAAGTCAGGGATTTATATACTTCCCGGCTATTTTCGAACTTGAAGGCAACCCGGGTACCATTATTCATCCCCTTTTCGGTCCCGATATTATCCTGACAGGCAGCAACGGAGGATCCATGACCCTGCATATTGACACTTCGGTTCCGGGCGACCCGCTTATCATCAATGCGGCGCCTCCCGGTAAAATGCAGGTAATTGTCGGTGGAACCCTTCATGTAGGGAATATGCTTGCTAATCCGCCGGGCAGTTATACGGGGGTTTTCACCATGATGTTCATCCAGGAGTAGACATATCCCGGCTTTGCCTGTCAGGACTATACAGATCAAAAAAATGGTAATTGAATTCAGACATATGGTTGACTCATGGCCGGCATTTACACATGGTTAAGAATAATTTTCGTTTTAATCTCCTCCCTGGTTTTGGCTGGGGAATGTGCAGCACAGGAAACATCCGAATATGAACCAACGTCCATTGCTCTCAAGATTTCACAGATAGGGGTTGTTGATGTAGGTGTTTATATTAAAGACCAGGCTTTGTATCTGCCGGTCACGGGTCTTTTTTCGTTTTTAAAGATTCAGAATACTCCCTCTCCCGGTTATGATTCAGTGACCGGTTTTTTTATAAACAAACAGGCAGAATATGTGATTGACCGTGCCCTGAACCGGATACAATACCAGGGTAAGGTTTATGATGTGAAACCGGGCGACCTGATACGCACAGAAACCAATCTTTACCTGCGCTCGGAGTATTTCGGGGTGGTATTCGGGTTGCAGTGTGTATTCGATTTTTACTCCCTCTCGGCTGTCCTCACCACAAATAATGAACTCCCGGTCATCAGGGAGATGCGCATTGAAATGATGCGCCGAAACATCTCCCGGCTGAAGGATGATTTAAAGGCCGATACCATCATCCGCCGGAAATATCCATTGTTCCATTTCGGCATGGCCGACTGGGCCTTCGTTAACACTCAAAAAATTTCCGGCGGTAATGATATCTCGATGAACCTGGCACTTGGTTCGGTGATTGCAGGAGGGGAGGCCAATTTAACCCTGAACTACAGCAATAACAGACCCTTTACGGCAAAGCAACAGTATTACCTCTGGCACTATGCCAATAATTCCAGCTCACTGCTGCGCCAGGTCAGGCTTGGAAAAATAGCTGTCCAGTCGACCTCATCCATTTTTTCTTCACTGGTTGGCGTGCAGTTTACCAATACCCCAACTACCTTCAGGCGATCATTCGGAACCTACACCCTCAGCGACCGCACTGAGCCGGGATGGATCGTCGAACTTTATGTAAATACTGTTTTAGTCGATTACCAGAAGGCCGACGCTTCGGGTTTCTTTTCATTTGAAGTTCCGCTTGTATATGGTAGTTCCTCGATACTGCTTAGGTTTTACGGGCCCTGGGGAGAAGAACGTTCGCGCCAGCAGGACATCAATATCCCTTTCAACTTCCTGCCTCGCCGCAAACTAGAGTATAATGCCACCATCGCTATGGTTGAAGATTCGCGAAACAGCATCTTCTCTAGGCTAATCCTGAATTATGGATTAAGCAACCGGATAACCGTGGGTATTGGTGCCGAATATCTGTCGTCAATCGCAGGACGCAACATGATCCCGTTCCTCAGCTATTCGCTCAGGCTGGCTTCAAATCTCCTGATCAGCGGCGAATATGCCTATGATACCAGGTTTAAATCAATTATAAGCTATACCCTCCCGATGAACTTACATGTTGAATTGAATTATACAAGTTTCAGGAAAAACCAGAGGGTCGTTGTTGCAAATTTCCTGGAGGACCGGAAGCTGGTGATTTCGATGCCTATACATAAGAGTCATCTCTCTTCACTGATAAGATTAACCCTTGACCAGATGTTTTTCCAGCAATCAAAAAATTATTCAGGGGAATTGCTTTTCACAGGCTCTGCTTATGGGATCAGTGCCAATATTACGACGCTTG
>JBAXFZ010000528.1:0-2640 GCA_037139685.1 Bacteroidota bacterium | reverse complement strand
TACCCACGGCATCAGCGATGCCACCTTCTATAACTGGCGCACCAAGTACGGCGGCATGGAAGTTTCCGACGCCAAACGTCTGAAGGTGCTTGAGGACGAGAACAAGAAGCTGAAGCAGATGCTAGCCGACACAATGCTTGAAAACAGAGCTATCAAGGACGTTCTTTCAAAAAAGTGGTAACGCCTGCTGCCCGCCGGAACATCGTGAGCCTGCTCAAAGAGGGGTTCCAGTTCAGCGAGAGACAGGCCTGCGTAATTGTCGGGCTGTGCCGGAGCAGTTGTCGGTACCAGGCGAAACCTAAAAACGATGCTGAGATCAGATCCCGGTTGCGTGAGTTGGCTGAACAACGCCGTAAGTTTGGGGCACCCCGCCTGCATACTCTACTGCGTCGGGAAGGCCACCTGATTAACCACAAGCGCACCGAACGCCTTTACCGTGAAGAAGGTCTCTCACTGCGCCTGAAAAAACGCAAGAAGCGCATCAGCCACCTCAGGGTGGTCATGGACAGGCCGGAGCGAGTCAATCAGCACTGGTCCATGGATTTCGTCTCCGACAGTCTTTTCAGCAACAGGCGCTTCCGAGTATTGACTGTTGTCGATGATTTTAGCCGTGAATGCCCGGTACTTGAAGTTGATCATTCACTGACAGGAAAACGAGTAACCAGGGTACTTGAGCGAATCGCACTGACACGTGGTCTGCCAGAAGCAATCACAGTCGACAACGGGCCGGAGTTCATCAGCAAGGCGCTTGATCTTTGGGCCTTTGAGAATAGCGTTAAGCTCAGATTCATTCAGCCGGGAAAGCCGACACAGAACGCATTCATCGAAAGCTTTAACGGCAAATTCCGTGATGAATGCCTGAACGACAACGTTTTCGTCAATTTGCGCAGCGCCCAGAAAATCATTGAAACTTGGCGACTAGATTACAATTCCGAAAGGCCGCACAGTTCACTGAATGGACTGGCACCAACTGAGTTTGCAAGAACATTTGAAAAAGAACAAAAGACCGAAAAACCTAAGTTAAAACTGGTACTAGTGAAGGGGTAAGGTCAAACCAGGGGAGTGTATTCTAAAAAGAGCTTGTTCACTTCAGAGCTTGTGTACTGATATTTTTTATTATCACCAACTACAACAATCAGTTCAGGACAGCAACGCTTTGCTTCCCATATTACTGAATCACTCCGGTATCAATACACCCGACTCCAACAACAACGCCGGCTTCAGGCGTTGCCGGCTTGTAATCCTTGATAATACATTGGAGCGTCCCCTCGCTGATGGTGTTGCACTTGATCTTGTTTTTGTCTTTTTCCGCGACAAAAACCATATCTTTCGGCCACTCCTTTTTCGGGATACCGCCTGTTTCGACTATAAACTTTGATTCTCCAATATTACCGTCCCAGTATGAACCTGTTCCGTAGATGTAGGTCAATCCGCCCTTACATTCACCGCCAAAATTTTCGTAGGGGGCCTCGTAGCGTACACGCGTAATTGTAGTTTTTTTTGAAGGAAACGAAACTGACTCCTTTACCATCCAGCGGTAATCTTTTGCCATTACCCCAAGCTTTTCAATATTGTTTGAATTTCTGATATGTTTGATTAAAGCAGGCAGGGTATACACCCCTTCTATACTTGCAGTATTTGGCTGCTCGATGAATTTCACAGGTTTATTATCCACCCATGTTTCAAACTTGATGAATTCAGAAGTTTGTTTGAACCTGCCGTCAAGCCACCCGGCACCATTCTTCGGAAATCCAACGCTTAACGTCACTGCATCACCAGAGTTATAGAAGTTGAAAGTTGCGTCTACGGTATAAGATTTATTACCCAGAATGATTCTAACAATTTCCGACTCCATAGATACGCTCAATGGGCCTGTCAATGCCAGAGCACCTCCACTCTGGAGATTTATCGGTGCATCATTAGCCGATGATACTATTGCGAAAATTACCAGCAGTGAAAAAGTAGTGAGTGAACTCACAAGAATAAAAATACACTTCATCATGGGTTGCCCTTTCGGTCCGGGATGGATCTTATCTTTTGCGTTCTTTCTTTCAAAGATTCCTTCGGCAGCTTTTTAGAACTCCGGTGCCAACTCCGGCAGCTTGGTTGTGTCGATCCCTTCGCACATATCGTTATCCACCGTCAGGTTGCCCTGGGTGTCAAGCTTCACTGTCCAGACGGTGTTGTAATCGTTTCCCTTCCAGGCAGCGGGGAGGCTGGGAAGGTTGCTGCCGCCATAGCTATCAAGGAGCGCTTTAATCAGCGGAATGATATGTTGGGACTCCCACGCCAGAAGGACTGTCTGATTCGAAAGCTTGCCGCCGGTAAAGAAAAAATTAATGGCACTGGCCGCGCTATCACCAATTATTGAGAAATCAGAAACCAGATTATAAGGCAAATTATGAGCGATAGCGTAGGGTAGAACCGTCAATGAGGGTCTGACGTACGAAACCCCTTTCTTACCCATAGGCGCAGGGAACCATTGGGAAGGATCGATTGAATAAACCACTTGGGGACTCATTTTGCCGCTAAGGGCGTTGGGCAGATCCAGCGCGCGCCATTGCCCGGCAGCCACAAAGTTGCCGTTTTCAAAATCGAACATCGTATCCGGATGCGCCTCAGCATGCCGGACAATATATA
>JBAXFZ010000527.1:0-2642 GCA_037139685.1 Bacteroidota bacterium | reverse complement strand
GGGCAACTTCAGGCTGCCTCCTGTTCCAACCGGTCAATACCAGCTCAGGGTCACCTACGTTGGCTTTGCTCCCGTGGTGACCGACCAACTTATTGTTGTAAGCGGGAAGGAGACCACGACTACCGTTTTGATGCAGGAATCGACCGTAACGGCCGGGGAGGTAGTCATAAAGGCCGGTTTCAGGAAATATGAAGCCATAAACAAAATGGCATCCGTCAGCGTGCGGACTTTCAGCGTCGATGAAACCTTCAGGTTTGCCGGGAGTTATAATGACCCGGCCCGCATGGCGGCTAATTTTGCAGGGGTTACAAGCGGCGTCGACAACAGGAACGATATCATCGTTCGGGGAAATTCCCCTACCGGTTTGCAATGGCGTGTCGACGATATGGAGATACCAAACCCGAACCACTTTGCCGCGGTCGGCACAACCGGAGGCCCGGTTACCGTTTTGAACAACAACCTCGTAGCCAATTCCGACTTTTACACCGGTGCCTTTCCTGCGCAGTTTGGCAATACCCTCTCCGGCATCTTTGACCTGAAATTGAGAAACGGGAACAGGGAGAAACATGAGTACTGGTTTGAGATCGGATGGAACGGACTGGAGTTCGGGGCGGAGGGCCCGGTCTCAAAAAACCACAGGGCCTCCTACCTCCTCTCCTACCGTTATTCGCTGCTGCAGATGCTCGACTGGGTAAATGTAAATGTAGGGATTGTACCGAAGTACCAGGACCTGAATCTTAAAATTAATGCTCCTACGCTGAAAGCCGGCACTTTTGTCATTACCGCAATTGCCGGCACCAGCAATATTGACTTTTTTGACAGCCGTAAAAAACAGCCCCAGTGGTTGTTTTCCGATTACGGCGAGGACCTCTCCAACGGATCACAGCTGGCTGTTCTTGGCGTTTCGCACCAGGCCCTGCTGAAAAGCGATGTTATGTGGAAAAACCTGGTTTACGTGGTTGCCTCCGACACCCGCACAAAAATCGACACCTTCTCTGCTGTCCAGCAAACCCCATCCCGCTGGGCGGGTGAAAAATCAACCGAGATCAAGTATTCGTTTTCATCGGTGGTCAAAAAAAAGTTTTCTCCCCGGAATGTCCTCAACAGCGGGATATACTGGGATTTCTATCACATGTCATTTGCCGACAGCGTTAAGTACAAGGGACTCTTCATTGTCAACACCAATAGCAGGCAAAACATGCAGATGCTGCGCGGATTTACGCAATGGCACCATGATTTCAATGACAGGATCTCCGGGGTGGCAGGGTTGTATGGCTCATGGCTGTCGCTGAACAATTCGTGGTCGGCCGAGCCGCGGCTCGGGTTAACCTGCAAAATAGCGGAAAAACACTCGCTCGAACTGGGTACAGGCCTATACAGCCAGATGCAGCCAAGGGTTATTTACTTCGTTATGAGTCACCTGACCGACGGGACAGTGGCCCGGCCAAACCTGGACCTGGGGTTTAACCGGAGCTGCCAGGTGGCACTGGGATATAACTACCTGCTGAACGAGGCACTCAGGCTGAAAACCGAAATTTATTACCAGTATTTCTACGACATCCCGGTAAAGAAATCTATTCCCCAATACTCCCTCGCCAACCAGGGCCACGAATTCTTCATCGACCGCCGTTACGCCGACAGCCTTGTCAATAAAGGGACGGGGGAAAATTACGGGATTGAATGCACCTTCGAACATTTCTTCAGGAAAAACTACTATTTCCTGTTTTCCGCATCCGCCTTCAACTCGGCTTATACCGGTTACGACAATATCCGGCGCAGTACGGCTTTCAATGTCAACTATGCCCTTAATGCAGCCGGCGGATATGAATTCGTCATGGGCAGGCGCAGGTGGGGCGTGATGTCGTTTGGCCTGCGTGCAACAATGACCGGGGGAAGCCCCTATATCCCTTTTGATTCAAAGGCAACAGTGGCGTCAGGGGAGACGGTATATGACTGGAACCAGGCCTATTGCCCGCGCTTCCCTGAATACAAACGGGTCGCATTCAGGTTTGGAATAAGGAGAAACCAGCCCGGGTATAACATTGAGTTTTTTGTCGACCTCCAATACCGGACAAGTTTTACAAGTATTTTCCTGCAGCGCATCGATCCCAGGACCGGTGAGATCAAAGATTTCCTTGAAATGGGATTTTTTCCCATGACTACCTGGCGGATACAATTTTAGATAAAAATCCGTATCTTTGCACCTCCTTAACCATAACAATGAATAAAATCGCCCCTCATTCATTCCACATACCGGTACTGGGTATTGGCTATTCAATTGACACACCTGTGAAGGTCGCTCATTTGGGAATTTCATCAGTTATATCGCTCCTGGATGATATGCTGATGGAGAAGCTCAGAGAATTTTACAGCAAAAAATTCGACCTTCCCTTCCATGCAATTTCTGAAAAAATCGATGATTTCAGGGCCAAGAGAATCACAGCATACCTGAACCTGGTGGATAAGATTGCACGGGATAAATTCGAGGAACTGAAGGCAACCTATGACCAGAAGAGCAGCGAGTTTTCCAAATACATCGAGATGCTCCACGACTCCTCGCACCTGAAGCATAAGTTTGAACAGCTCAAGGAGGACTGGGACAAACTGGATGTGAAGGAATGGATCCAGGAGAACCTCACCAT
>JBAXFZ010000526.1:0-2655 GCA_037139685.1 Bacteroidota bacterium | reverse complement strand
CTGGTCGGTGTTGAAAACATGATAGTAGCGCAGGAGATACTTTGTTTTCTCTTCCTGGGTGACCGGATCGGTGCTTTGGAGCCTCTTCCAGAACACGACCAGGGTGGACTTTTCACCCTTGCGGACACTTCCTCCGTTGGATCTGATCTGCTGAAAAGTGCCGTACACCCGGCTCTGGAAGTGATCGTTGGCCAGCATCAGCCGGTTGATGCCCCGGTAGATATGGCCATTGAGACTCACCGGAGATTCTGTGCGCCACATCTGCTGCCAACTGCCGCAATTTTCAAGGTTGGCGATAATCTTTTCGGTGATCGCGGCATAGATTTCTGATTTGATCATTGGATTTGCCCCTGCCCTGGGGTCTTTTCTTGGTATCTGGCCCACCTGGTTAAACTTGAAATTTTAGCCAGGGTGCTATACCGAGAAAAATAAATAATGGCAAGGGTGAAGGTCAGATTGGCACAATCTGAATAAACCTGAAAGGCGCCGGTTTTTCACCGGCAGCCCTTGACAGTTTTATAGCGAAGCGGATTTTTCGCAGGTAATTTTGCGGGAATTTCGAGGTTAGACAGGAACACTTTTGAGCCCATTATGAGCCCATTTTGAGACGATTGAGCCCATTTTGAGCCCATTATTTTTTTAATACGTAAATTGTTCCAGCACCTGTTAGTCCTTGTTTTTCAAATAAATCGAATTTTTCGACTAACTCTGCTAAATCTCGTGAAGCAGTTGCCTTTGAAATAGCATTAAGCGTCTGAAAATCAGAATTTGAGATTCTGCCTTTCTCCTTCACAAATTGCACAGCTTTCAATTGACGATCATTAAGGCCAAGTTTAACGAGTTGTTCATCAGTTAATTTACTTTTAAAAAGCGTGATAATAAAGCCACCATCCTGTTCCAGCATTTCAGGCTCAGGTAGTTCTGCTTGCTTGCAGGAATCAAGGATTTTTATTGTTCCTCTGCCCCAGGCATCAATATACCCGCCTTTAAAACTCACATCGGCGATGATCGGGTTTCTTGGTTTTGATGAATGAGATCGTTTCAATGCATCCAATGTCAGGCCTTCAGGAAGCGGGCCTTCATTCCAGATACTGATTTTATCATCATAAACCCGGATTTGAATCGGCGCTCCCATGTAATTCCGGTGCACCAGGGCATTTAGTAACATCTCGCGAATTGCCGGTACCGGATATTCTCCTTTTTCGAGGCGGTGCATTCCTTCAAATGTGATCGCACGGGTAAAAAATTTGTGATGCAGTTGTTCAAGTACCGCCTGCAGTAATCCAATCAAATTTCCCTCTTCTGTTTCCTGAAAGATTAAATCAATGTCATCTTTCCCGAAACGACCGATTTTCACAAAGGTATTTGGGTAAAATTTTCCGGGATCCTTTCCAAAGAGAATGACTGCGGCTCGTTTTAATTGACCATTCTCAGTAAGTCTGAGCTTTTCAAACAACTCCGGTAATGACAGTCCTTCATTTAAAGGTAATCTGCCCGCCCTTTCTGATGCTTGTAAAAATACAGCAACCGTTTTTTCATTAATGTCTTCAAAGCTGGCTCTTGGTTCTATTACATCATCCCAGGTTTTTCCGGATTTTCTCAATAGAAAATCGTTCAAAGCGGCTCCAGTTAATTCTTGTTTTGTACTTCCGCTTCTGTAATAATATCTGCCTCTTAAAGAAATTGGCACCGAATAAGGCGGAACAATTATCTCGATAAAATATTTGCCATCTGCCTGATCCAGATTTACTTCTGCTAAAATGCCCAGGAAGTCATGGATTTTATTTGGAATAGATTCCATCAATTCTTTATGATTGCCTACTCCAACAACTTCACCGGCGTCATTTAACCCGATGAATATTTTTCCACCCTGGGCGTTGGCAAATCCGCAAATCCATTTCAGATAATCATCGTGCCATGACGATTTGTATTCAATATTTTGCTTCTCAGGTTTCATTATAATTCAATTTTCTCCCTTCAACGATCATGATCTCTTGTTCAATCTCCTTGCGGGAAGGCTTTACCCTAAGGAAAGCTATTTTCAGGAATTTTCGAAGAGTAAGGTTAGTCGATTACATAATCCATCGGAATTCTCTTTTCAAAATTAGGAAAAGAGCTTGAATTTCAGATTAAAATAAACCTAAACAATTGAAGTTTACGTCAAAACCCTGTTTTTGAAGGATTTTGATTGAAAAAATAGCCCCGGATTCCCGGGGCCCTTGATCTATAAACTGCCCTCGTCGGCAAACGAATAAAACTGATCCTGCCCGATGATCAAATGATCCAGCACTGCGATCTCCAGCAGTTTGCCGGCATCAACCAGTTTTTTGGTGATCTTGATGTCGGCTTCACTTGGAGTGTTCAGTCCCGAAGGATGGTTATGCCCTAGGATGATGGACGAGGCATGAAGTTCGAGGGCGAATTTGAAGACCTTCTTCGGATCCACAACGGTGCCCGATATTCCGCCCTCCGAAATCCGGACTTTGCGGATTACTTTGTTTGCCCGGTTGAGCATCAGCACCCAGAACTCCTCATATGGCAGGTCTCCGATGATGGAATGAAAGATCCGGAAGGCATCTGTGCTGGATTTGATCTTGTCGCGGTTGATGACTTCGCTCTCATTCCGGCGACGGGCCAGGGCAAACATGGCCACGA